>JAAELM010000195.1 GCA_024226635.1 Oceanicoccus sp.
CTATTGACGCGTTTAATCAAAAGCTGATGAACAAAACAAACTTGATGCAAAAGCCTGAAACGCCAGAAGACTATGACAACGTTTTTAAGTCTATGGGCAAGCCTGACGACGGTTCGGGCTATGTAATGCCAGAAGGCGTTAAAGGTAGTTACGACCATTTGCGCGACTTGGCTATTAACGCGAATATGACTAACAAACAGTTTGAATCATTAGTCGGTTCGGTTGCTAAGCTTGATGCGGCAGCAATGGAGACACAAAAAGCGCAACAACAAGAAAGTATAGACGCACTTAAAAAAGAATGGGGCGCAGCATTTGACCAAAACAATAGCCAAGCAGTGGCAGCACTGGAAGCAACTGGCGCACCTGAAAGTGTTATCGAGTTAGCTAAGGCTGGTAATGTAGATGGACAAACGCTTAAATGGTTTCATGCTTTATCGCAAAAGATTGGTGGTGGTGAAGGTTCGAATGCTGTAGCTGATAACGGCGGCAATCAAGTCATGACGCCAGCAGAAGCAAGCGCACAGTTAGCCGAAATAATGGAGAATACAAAGGGGCCGTACTGGAATACAGCACACCCACGCCATAAAGAAATACAAGATAAAGCTATGCGATTGCGTAAACTTAGAGCAGGTAA
>JAAELM010000196.1 GCA_024226635.1 Oceanicoccus sp.
AACCCCCTCCTGAGGGCCTTGCTAGTTGCGGTCTGTAGCGGTTTTTGTCCTTTTTGGAGGGAAAATCCCTAGTACCCCTTAGTGCAAAAAGCAGTCTTTCCAGGTGGGTTGTATACATTGGCAATGTAGTGTCAGGAGAGGGAAAATATACCACAATTTTTTCATAATTAGTTATGGTCTATAGGTTGGCAACAATTTTTACAATCTGATCAAATATGTGTCAATTATTTTTACAACTCCGCCTTGGCTACCTATTCCAAATATGGCAATCAAACACTATAAATAACGTTTTTACCCATTAATTTGAGACTCAAGTCACATTATTAATGAGTGGTCACTTATAATCAGGCCATAAATGAGTTATTGGCATAATCTGTGCTTTATTTAAGTCTTATCAGCATAAATTGCATAAGACGTGGTAATCCGAATTACAGGGATGCTTTGTCAACCAGCCGTATCCGACAGACTCCCGAGTGTTAACAATAAATGCAGAGGAGACGTCCGAGATGAAATCCAGTTTAACGATTGCAAAAAGCCTTTTAGGGTTAGTCTTAATAGGCACCTTACCCCAAGCGAACGCGACGCTGTATGACCGTGGTAGCGGCATGATCTATGACAGTGATCAAGATCTGACGTGGCTGCAAGATGCCAACTACGCAGTCACCAGTGGTTATGCTGCGGCCAATTTAAAGAATGATGGCGGCGCTAGCACTGACGACATTTTAGGCGATGGTCGAATGGGCTGGGATGCGGCAATGACCTGGGCTACTGGTCTCTCTTTTGGTGGCTTCAGTGATTGGCGTTTGGCAAGTGTCACCGACGTTGGCGACAACGGCTGTACTACCAGCAATGGTGGTTATGGCGGCGCAGCGGGCACTGATTGTGCTTATAACACCGACACATCCCTCTCTGAACTGGCCTACATGTTCCATGAAAACCTGGGTAACAATAGTTGGTACGATACCTCTGGTACAGAGACGGGTTGTACTGCTCCAAACTACTGCTTGGAAAACACCAGTGCTGCCGGAGTGGATATTTTGAACCTCCAATCCGACGTGTACTGGTCGGGTACGGAGTATGCGCCCCCTACTAACTACGCGTGGAACTTCTATACCAATAACGGCTACCAGTACATCGGCACTAAGCACTCTGAGTTCTATGCTTGGGCTGTTCGTTCCGGCGATGTCGGTGCGGTACCAGAGCCGAGTATCTTGCTGTTGTTGGGAGCGGGTCTAGCGGGTTTGGGCTTTACGAAACGAGCAGCTAAGCGCCGACTTTGATCATTTGGGGGTCTGTTCCGGTAGGGGGCGAAATCCTACGTTAAGGGATTATGGTATTCAATAGGCAACGAAAATGCTCTCTGAGCAGGCCTGTTTGGTATCTTTGTACGTGAAATAGAAAAGCAGACCACTGTACGCCCCGAATCATCGGCCCTTTTTATGCGCCATCGTGCACTTCTTGGCGTGACCTTTTGACGATATCAGTAACCGTGTTTTTACTGATTCCGAGATCACGAGCAATCCATCGATAGCTACGGCCCTCGCTAATCAGTGCCAGCACTTTGGGGCCCAGCTTGTCTGATTTTGGTCGCTGGCCTTCTTGGCGGCCCAGTTTTTTGCCTTTTGCCCTGGCCACTGCCAGGCCGGATTTGACTCGTTCGCTGATCAAGTCTCGCTCAAATTCGGCGATACCAGAAAGGATAGTAGCCATCATTCGTCCGTGAGGTGTCGATAGATCAATGGACATAAGATTTTGAGCGATCAGCTAGACATTCCATTTCTCAGAGTCTTTCAATGTATTAAAAATGTCGAAAGACTGTCGTATCAATCGAGATAACTCAGTAACCAGTATCG
>JAAELM010000197.1 GCA_024226635.1 Oceanicoccus sp.
TCCATAACATCAGGCTGGCAATACTATCGCTGGCCCAAAGGCTTAAGCCTATAGCCGCTAACAAGTTCAACCCCATCAAACTATTCCGCAACAAATACGTTTTCCCAAACGTACTCCGCTGAATATAGTGAGAAGCTGCCCCTTCATGATCCGCCGCACTTAAATCTTTATGATGAAAACTAAGCCCAATACCTTCAAGCGCAATACCTATCGCCATAAAACCACCCAACAGACTTAGCAGTGAAGCGGGGGGTTGGCCTAGCCATAACAATACAGGCGTTGCGATCACAGCAATCACCACAGCACCCAGCGTTAACATAGAACCGGCAAAGCTGGCGGCGGTATGCCAGTGGTTCCAAAACGGGCGGGCTTTGATACGGTAGCAGCGGTACATATAGTAAAGGGCGATACAACCTGCGGGGATGGCCAGTGCGCCAAATACAGTGGCGGTGATAGCGGCAAGGCTGGCGAATTCGCTAAGTGCTGGGACTAGGTCCAGTACAAAGTTATTGGCGGGTAGTGAGGCCAGCATATGAAAACCGACACAGGCCATAAAGACGACAATGCCTAAACCTTCTCTGGCTACGGGGGAGTGACGCAGGTTATTAAAGCCTCGATAAAAACGTAACGGTTTGCCCAGATGGACGGTGGACATTAATAGGCCGATAGCAATCATTCCCAAAGCGGCGACTAATAAAGGAAGATAGAGATCCGTGGCAACAATCGCGGCAAGGGGTTTAACACCTAACAGATTGCCGATAAACAGGCTGATAAATAAACCTACCGCAGCTTGGGTGCTTAGGGTAAATAAGACTAAAGGATTTTCACGGCTGCTTAGGCGGCCAAGGTTCCAGGATTTTTTCTCACCGACTTTTTTATCGACTACGGGTTTATAGTGGCCAGCCTTTTCATCTTTTTGATATTTAACCGGCATAGAGTCGGTGCGAGTGACTTCATTGGGTAGGCTTTTGCTTTGTTCAAAGCGGATATTGGGTTTTGAAATTTCAGGGTCCGGGAAGCCGGGGATTCTGGTGTCGATATGGTCTCGGTTTTCAGGGGTGTTTTCAACAACGCCAAAATTTAGTGCATTACCCAAACAGGCGGAGACACAGGCTGGCTTTAGGCCAACTTCCAATCGGTCTACACACATATTACATTTTTCAACTTGGCCAGCTACGGGGTCTAGTTGCGGTGCGTTATAGGGGCAGACCCAAGTGCAATAACCACAGCCAAAGCAAATATCGGGGTCTTGAATAACCGCACCATATTCTTCATGTTTGGTATAAGCACGGGTAGGGCAGCCTTTTAGGCAAACCGGGTCATCACAGTGATTACAAGCCATGGAAATATTCATGCGCTGGTAATCAGGGTAGGCGCCGCCTTCTACATAGCCGACCGAACGAAAGCTGATATGGGCGGGTAAGTCATTCTTTTCACTACAGGCAGATTCGCAAGCATGACAGCCAATACAGTTATCGGCGGTAAAGTGAAACGCATGTTGTTTGTTGCGGTTGGGGTTAAAACCAATCTCATCGACGCCATTGATATTCAGGCTTTGGGTATCTTCCAGTTGCACCAATTCAATTAAATTGCCATAGCGATTATGGGTATCGTTTTCGATATCTTTTAGCTTGGCATACTCTGGCTCATTATCCCGTAGGGGGAAAATGGATTCCGAGTCACGTTTTTTGGCAATGGGGTCGAATAGTTCAACAGTCATAATAGTCTTCAGTATTAAAAGGCGCGCATGGCAACATTAAGTTGGGCGGCTTCAAGCTGGTCGGTTTTTTCTACTCTTACCGCGCACTGTTTAAAGGCAGGCTGGCGAGAGTGGGGGTCTAGTAGGCCTAGTGATAAGCGGTTAACGCAGTCGTGATAATGGAAAGGGATAAAGACCATATCTTTGGGGACGCGCTGGGTGAGTTGTGCCATCACTACGGCATCGCCGCGAGGAGAGACGAGTTTTACATATTCCATATTTTCAACACCTAGCTGCTGGGCCGCTTCGGGGTTGATTTCCATATAGGGGGTTGGGCTAAATTTATTGCAGTTACCGACTTTGCCGGTACGGGTGCGGGTATGAAAATGCTCAACCACTCGGCCACTGTTTAACCAGAAGGGAAACTCGCTGCTGGGTTTTTCATTGTTGTCGTTAAAGGCCAGTGCTAACAGTTTGGCTTTGCCATCGGGGTATTGGAAAACGCCATCGGTATACAGTCTTTCTGTACCGGTCTCTTCGCCTTCTTTCATTGGCCATTGAATACCGCGCTGCTCCAGAATGTTCTCGTGGGTCATGCCGGAGATATTTAGCATTCTTGGTTTACCGTTTAGGCCGTTAGTATTGCCTTGTACGCCTTTTGATAGCAGTTTCATTTCTTCAAAGACGTCTGCGCTATCTTCAGGGAAGGACATGTTTTGGCTGTTATCCCAGCGTTTGGCCAGTTGATTAAAAATCCATAGATCCGGCATTGAGTTAGCCAAGGGTTTTTTAACCGGTGTAACGATATTGACTCGGCGTTCGGTGTTGGTAAAACAACCGGACTTTTCCGCCCAGACAGAGGCGGGGAAAAACACATGGGCATACTGGTTGGCTTCTACATCTTCATAGGCATCCTGTACTACACAAAACTCCAACTTATCCATAATGCGACGAATACGACCGGTATCAGGCATGGAGGTCATGGGGTTGGTAGCTACCAGCCATAGTGCTTTAATTTCTCCGCGTTCTATCGCCGGAAAAATATCGGTCATAAACATGCCGCGTTTTTTGGGGAAAAATTCAGGGTCAACATTCCAGAACTGACCGATCTCATTGCGGTGTTCTTCGTTTTCCAAGGCGCGGTAACCGGGTAGGCCAGAGCAAGAAGACCACTCGCGGGTGCCCATAGCATTACATTGGCCAGTAATGGATAGGGAAGTACCACCGGGCTTGCCGATATTGCCGGTGATTAAATTTAAATTATTAATCGCGCAAACACCGTCGGAGCCGTGGGTGCTTTGATTGATACCCATCGTCCAGATACTCATCGCCGCACCGGCATTGGCATACAGTCGGGCAACATGGCGGATAGTGTCGGCATCAATACCGGTAATGGGGGCGGCCATCTCAGGACTATAGTCTTCTACCAGTTCTGCAAACTCGGTAGCGCCGTTACAGCTTTGCTCGATATAGGCGCGGTCTTCTAGTTGTTCTTTGAGAATGACATGGGCCAGTGCATTAAGTAATACCAAATCTGTACCAGGGGTAATCGGCAGATGGATATCTGCAAACTGAGCAAACATGGTGACACGGGGGTCAACCACAATAATCGGGAATGTTCTCTTTTCTAAGGCTTCTTTTAAACGCCAGTAAATAATGGGGTGTTGTTCGGGCAGGTTGGAGCCAAAGGCTAGTAAACAATCGGTATGCTCAAAATCATCATAGCAACCTGGTGGGCCATCGGAGCCAAAAGTGCGTTTATAGCCTGATACGGCGGAAGCCATACATAAGGTGGTATTGCCATCGTAGTTATTGGTGCCAATTAAGCCACGGGTTAATTTACCCAGTGTATAAAACTCTTCCGTTAGAATTTGGCCGGTTGATACGACGGCGACGGAATCGCGGCCATATTTTTCCTGAATACGTTTAAACTCGGCGGCGGTTTTATCAAAGGCGGTATCCCAGTCCGTTGTTTGCCAGTCATCACTTTGATGATTGCGGATTAATGGATCAGTACCGCGACCTTTGGCTTCAAAGATAGCGGCTTCGGTTAGGCCCTTAATGCAGAGCTTGCCTTTATTAACCGGCGCATCCGCAACGCCTCTTGTGGTGACGGCTTTGCCTGTTTTATCTAAACCAACTTCAATGGAGCAGCCGGTAGAGCAATAACCACAGGTGGCATATTTCCAATCAACAACTTTTTTATCCGGTAACTTAATAGGATTTTTTTTACGACGACCAAACAGCATAATAACAACTTAGTAATAGAAAGGCTTAAGCAGACAACTGCACCATATTGTTTTCAACACGAACCTGCCAGGTTTTTAGTTGGGTTGCTTCATCTTCCAGGCATTCGCCGGTTTGTAAGCAGAAGTGTTGCTTATAAATAGGAGAGGCCACCACAACACGCTCAGATAATGAACCAACAATCCCGCGGGAAAGTACATTGGCTTTAGAGAATGGGTCGTGGTTATGAATGGCATAAAGTTCATCGTTGCCACTTTTGCTCACACGAAAAATAGCGACTTGCTCACCTTCAACTAATGCACAACGGCCTGCATTAGGCACAATGGCATCAATATGACAGATTTCTTTCCAGTTGTTTTCTGTAGACATGGTCCTATCTCCGTTTATGCTGTGGCAATTAAATCTTTGCGTTCATCTTCACTGGCAGGTCGTATCTGCTGGCGTTCTTTAACAAAAACCACATTGCTGTCGTTTTCATCACTGTTAACAAAGTGATCAAAGCGCTTCACTTTTTCAGGATCTTCAATGGTGGTTTTCCATTCGCACTGGTAGGTACCAACTACGTGGGCCATTTCAGATTCCAGTTCGGCGCAGATGCCTAGTTTGTCTTCGATAATCACGGACTGAAGATATTCAAGACCCCCTTCCATATTGTCCATCCAAACCGAGGTGCGCTGCAGGCGATCAGCGGTGCGGATATAGAACATAAAGAAGCGGTCGATATATTTAATCAGGGTGTCGTAATCCAGGTCAGTAGCAAATAGGTCGGCGTGGCGAGGCTTCATACCGCCGTTACCACAGACATACATATTAAAACCGTTTTCAGTGGCGATAATGCCCACATCTTTACACTGGGCTTCGGCACATTCACGGGTACAGCCTGATACTGCCATTTTTAATTTATGCGGTGAGCGTAAACCTTTGTAGCGGTTTTCAATTTGAATGGCGGCGCCAACTGAGTCCTGTACACCATAGCGACACCAGGTAGAACCAACACAGGATTTAACTGTACGCAATGATTTGCCGTAAGCATGGCCTGATTCAAAACCAGCATCGATTAATTCGCGCCAGATAACAGGAAGTTGTTCGCCCCGGGCACCAAATAAATCAACCCGCTGGCCGCCGGTAATTTTGGTATAGAGGTCATATTTTTTAGCTACCTGACCTAATACAATTAACTTGTCTGGAGTAATTTCACCGCCGGCAACTCGTGGAACTACAGAATAGGTACCATCTTTCTGCATATTAGCCATAAAGTAATCGTTAGTGTCCTGCAGCACGTGATGTTTATCTTCAAGGATATGGTCGTTCCAGCAGGTGGCTAAGATAGAAGCTGTGGTAGGTTTACAAATATCACAACCATGACCTGTGCCGTGTTTTTCCAAGAGCTCTTCAAAGCTTTTAATTTTTTCAATACGAATAATGTTATATAGGTCCTGGCGAGTGTAAGGGAAATGCTCACACAGGTCGGTGTTTACTTCGTAACCGAGGTTGGTCAGCTCGCTATTTAATAACTGTGTAGTCAAGGCGGCACAGCCGCCACAGCCGGTAGCGGCTTTGGTGGTGTCTTTTAAATCACCCAATGTTACAGAGCCAGCGGCAACTGCACTTACCACATCGGCTTTGGTCACATTATTACAAGAACAAATCACCGCATCATCGGGTAGGGCGTCGACACCCATAGCAAAACCACCGCCATCAATGCTGGGTAGAATCATGCTATCCGGTTGTTCCGGTAAGTCCATTTTGTTTAAGGCAAATTGTAGTAGATTGCTATAGTCTCCAGTGTCGCCTACCAGAACGGCACCTAGTAGGTGCTTTCTATCTTTATCGACAACGATCTTTTTATAAACGCCATCAACCTGATTGATATAGCTATAGGATAAGGAGTCTGGAGTGTTGCCATGAGCATCACCTACAGAGGCAACGTCCACACCCATTAGCTTAAGTTTGGAGCTCATATCGGCACCGCTAAAGGTGCTTTCACCGGTTTGGGTAATATGGTCGGCAGCAGCTACGGCCATATTATTGCCCGGTGCAATCATGCCAAAGATGCGCCCGCCCCAAAGTGCCGCTTCACCAATGGCATAAATATCCGGGTCAGAGGTTTGGCAGTGATCGTTAATCACAATACCGCCACGTTCACCAATCGTTAATTCAGCCTGTTGGCCCAGTTCATCCTGCGGGCGAATACCGGCAGAAAAAACAATTAAATCAGTTTCTAATTCTTCGCCATCGGCAAAGCACATTTTATGGGCGGCGTTTTCGCCATCGATTATTTGTTGGGTATTTTTTCCGGTGTGAACGCTAACGCCCAGTTGTTCAATTTTACCCCGTAGCATTGCGCCGCCGCCATCATCGACTTGTACGGCCATTAATCGTGGGGCGAATTCTACAACGTGGGTTTTAAGGCCGAGGTCTTTAATCGCTTTGGCAGCTTCAAGGCCTAGCAGGCCGCCACCTACAACGGTGCCCACTCTGGCATGCTTTGATGCAGCAGTAATAGCTTCCAAATCTTCTATGGTGCGATAGACAAAGGTGTTATCACGGTCATGGCCCGGCACCGGCGGTACAAAGGGGAAAGAACCTGTGGCTAAGATTATTTTATCGTATGAGGTTGTTAGCCCTCGGTCAGAGCTGATGGTTTTATTGGCTCTATCTATAGCAACTACTTTTTCATGGTTGCGAATAAGGATATTGTTGTCTTCATAAAAACCTTCCGACACCATATTCAAATCATCGGCATTGCGGGTTTCAAACCATGCCGTGAGATGAACGCGATCATAAGCAGGGCGAGGTTCTGCACCAAACACGGTGATTTCATAATCACCGGCGGCGCCACTTTCAACCAGTGTCTCTAAAAATTTATGGCCTACAGGGCCATTACCAATTACTATCAGACGTGTACTCATGCGACTTCCACTTCTCCATAAAACACCTAAACAGGGGATTTCAGCTAACGTTGGAAGGAAAGATTGCAACCTTTATGCCAGTAGGCCAAAGAGGCTCTTGTCTTGTCATTATTGCTGTCTATGCGCTAAATAAAGTCGTTAATCCTGCCGTGGTGCGGGCTATGCATAGATATGGCGCGCTAATTTTTTACTGGCTATGAGCATAAACAGGGCGGCGTTCCGTTATTGTGCGCTATAACTGGGCGCAACTTGCTGCCTGGCCCATGTTAAGATTCTACCTGCACCAGTATTGCCTTGGCTCAGAGTTTGCCGTTGGCTATCCGGAGTCTGGGTATTGGTTGGGTGGCTTCTTTTGTCTCTGCAATTATTATCAGGTACGCCTTAGCTGATGAATAAAATCACTGTTCTACTATTGTTTGTATTGTTGGCTATGGTGCCGTGGTTCTTTTTTGGTGGGCCAGATTATTACTCGCTACGTTCGGTAAAGTTTCTCTGGAATTTTGGCCACATTGTTTTTTTTGCGACGGCAGTTTTCTGGTCGCTTAGGGTATTTAATGTATTGGCTAATCGATCTCTTGGCTTTCAGTGCTTGGTTGTCGTGCTTGTCACTACGGTGGCGGGTGTATTAATTGAGTGGCTCCAGTATGGGCTCGGTCGACAAGTTGATATTTATGATCTGATACGAAATATCACGGGTGGCTTATTAGCTTTGCTATGGTTTCCAGCCGCTGCCCATGTAGCCAATAGACGATGGTTGTATTTTGGGCGAGGCATAGTCACTACGTTGGTGCTATCTCAGTTATTTATTTTATCCATGATTCTAATCGATGAATGGCGTGTGAAAAATAACCAGCCCCAATTGTCCCAATTTGATTCAGTCTACGAATTAAGCCGTTGGGATAGATATGATTTTTCCGAGGCTTTGGTTGAAGATCCGGTTAAGCATGGCGACTATGCATTTAAGGTTGCTTTAACGACCGATAAGTATTCAGGCGTAGCGTTAAAATATTTTTATCGGGATTGGCGAGCTTATGATGTATTGCAGGTTTCGATATTTAATCCCGATGATAGCGATTTATCATTGGTAATAAGAGTGCATGATAAAGCGCATAGTCTGGGTATTCAGCAATACCCAGACCGCTTTAATCGACGTATATTATTAACCCCCGGTTGGAATCAAATAGAAATAGATATTAAGGATATACAAAGCGCACCTGATAGGCGTGAGATAAACCTTGCAGAAATTCAAGCGATTGGCTTATTCTCGGTGGCTTTGAAAAATCCAAGGACGGTATTTATTGATAGCCTGCGCTTAGTGAAGGTTGCGCCATAATCCAAAGGCGCTAAGCCCAAACAGTATAATTCCCAGGCCTCGATAGAATAGTTTAGGGTCAGATTCCAGAACTTTGGTATGAATGCGAAGGCCTATAATATGGCCAACACCCGCTGCTGGTAATAACCAGAGGTGGTGAATGAGTTGTAAGTCTATCCCTACATAAATAAACGCCGTCATTTTTATTGATACTAAGACAAACCAAAGTACAAATAAACTGTCGCGCAGTTGGTAGCGGTTTATATGATTGGCCAGCACGGCGATTATCAATGGTGCGCCAATTAATGAGGTGCCACTGATATAGCCACCCAACATTAAAAAAATAATGTCCAGCGATTTACTTTTACTACTAAGCGTTTTGTTAAAAATGTAGGTGGTGGAATAGACGGCAACAATAAGAAAAATAATACCGCTAAGCAGCTCTGGTGCCAGAGTTATTAAGCCAAAGACCCCAATCATTTTTGGGATAATAATAATGGCAAAGGCATAGCGTAGATATTGCCAGTTAATAGTGCTGGTAGTGGGGTTGTTACTATTGCTGGATTTTTTGTAATTTTGGATAACGGTCAGTGCAGAGAAAAATAATAAATGCACTGAGATTAAGGGTAGCCAGATTAATGGATCATTGACGATCATTAATAAGAAGGGCAATGAAAAAACCGCACCACCAAAACCCAAGCCGGAGCGAACAACGCCGCTCCAGGTAAAGATAATGGCGATCAAGCCATATTGGTACCACAGCAGGTCATGCATTGATTATCAGTCGCTGCTATGGGTATGGCCAAATAGTTCACCCATGGTGGTTGGGCTGCCAGCCTTTAAGTCTTCGCGCCATTGCATAACGTCAGGGCCAAATAGAACAATGGCTGTGGAGCCTAGTTTAAAGCGGCCCATTTCTTGTCCTTTTTTCAGGGAGATTGCTTTTTGTTTGGCAAGATATTTTTGGGTGCGAATCTCACGCTTGATGGGCGCTACTTGACCTGCCCAGACTGTTTCAATACCAGCAACAATCATCGCCCCCACCAGGATAACCGCCATGGGCCCTGCATCAGTTTCAAAAATACAAACTGCGCGCTCGTTACGAGAAAATAAACGGGGTACATTTTCAGCGGTGGTGGCATTAACGGAAAATAAATCACCGGGCACATAGGTCATACTTTTTAGTTTGCCGGTTAAGGGCATATGCACGCGGTGGTAATCTTTTGGGGATAAATAAACGGTGGCAAATCTTCCGCCTTGAAAGGGCCTGGCAATCTCTTTGTCGCCGCCAATGAGTTCTTCCAGTGTATAGCTTTGTCCCTTGGCTTGAAAGATTCTGCCATTTTCAATATCGCCTAACTGGCTAATAGCGCCATCGGCAGGGCAGGCGATGCTGTTTTCTTCTATAGTGATGGGGCGTGCGCCTGCCATTAGTTCACGGGTAAAGAATGCATTAAAGTTTTTATAGTTAAGCGGCTCCGGGTCGGCCGCTTCATCCATATTGACGTTATAGCGGCGAATAAACCATTGGATAAACTTGTTTTTAACCCAGGGCCATTCACATTCTGCGACCATGCCCGCAGCGCGGGATAATAAATGTTGCGGAACAATATATTGAAAAATAATAAATAAAACGTTCATGTTATTTGATCTCGTTTTTAATTGTTGGCAATCGGTGTGTCTTCGCGGTTGCCCCATTCTGACCATGAGCCGTGATAGCCTTTGATATTGGGGTAGCCCAAAATTTTCATGGCCAGGTAACTTAAACCAGAGCGGTGGTGAGTTTGGCAGTGAGTAATAATTTGCTTGTCTTTGCTAAGACCCAAATCATTTAAGCGTTGTTGTAGCTGCTCAAGATTAACCAGCCGCAAATTACGTTCACGGTCCATTAGCTCCAGCCAGTCGATATTAACGGCCCCTGGAATATGGCCGCCACGCCTGGCCAATACTTTGCTGCCATTGTGTTCGCCGGCAGAGCGTGCATCCCAGATACCAAAGTCGTCGCTACCCAGTTTAGGGATAATATCGTTGACCTCTGCGATTGGGGTGGTGTTAACCGTTACCTGATAGTCGGTAGCAGCAGGTGTGTTGATGGTAGTTTCCACTGGGTGGCCTTCATTAACCCATGTGGCCAGGCCGCCATTCAGGTATGAGTAGTTTGTATGCCCCAGTACATCCAGCGTCCAGATCAAGCGTCCGGCCCAGCCGCCACCTTCATCGTCATAGGCAATAACATGTTTGTCGGGACTAAGGCCCACTCGGGAAAATATGTCGTGAAGCTGTTCAGCGCTGGGTAGCTTGCCCGGATAAGGTGGGGTGCCAGCCTGTAGCGCTTTGGGCTCGATATGGACGGCCCCGGGTATATGGAGCCTGGCATGATTTTCTGCGCTGCTGGTATCCAGGATAAGAAGGCTATAGCTATCATCCGATAGCAGCTCAGCTAGTTGCTCGGCTTCCAGTAATAGGGGCAGTGAAGTAGACATGAGGTATCTATCTCGGTGTTAAAGGTGGTTGAAAAATCAGACGCGGAGTGTACTACATAACGTCATTTCACACACCGTCATTCGCCCCATCGATCCTTCACAGCATCTCCAGTGAGTTGGCAATAGATTCAAAGCTGGCCAATCGGCGTTCAGAAATTTTGCCTGCTTCAAGGGCGGCTAATAATTCACAGCCAGGTTCCGATTGATGTTTGCAGTCGCGGAATTTGCAACCGCCAAGATAGGGGCGAAATTCTAAAAAGCCATCTAGTACTTGTTCCCGTTCCATATGCCACAAACCAAATTCTCGAATTCCCGGTGAGTCCACTAAATCGCCGCCGTCGGGAAAGTGAAAGAGTTTGGCGGTGGTTGTGGTGTGGGTGCCTTTGGCGTGAGCTTTGGATAATTCGCCGACTTTAATATCAACACCGGGCAGCAATGCATTAATTAATGAAGATTTGCCCACGCCGGATTGCCCAACAAAAACGCTGGTGCGATCTTTGAGGACATTTTTTAATTCGGCTAGCCCATCCATACTTTGGGTGGAGGCGTTTAAAACGCGATAGCCAATCTCAGGATAGATGGATAACAGCTCATCAATTTGAGCGCGGTTTTTATTATCGATTAAATCCATTTTATTGAGCAAGATCAGCGGTTCTATATCCACAGACTCGGCTGCCACTAAATAACGGTCAATCAGATTAGCATGAGGTTCTGGCAGTGGGGCAATCACGATAACGATATAGTCGATATTAGCCGCTACGGGCCGCAACTGCCCGTGCATATCCGGACGTGAAAGTTCACTTTCCCTGGGTTGGTTGGCAACAATCACACCGGTGGGGTTGCCCGCCCGCCAAATAACACGGTCGCCGGTGACTAAGGTGTCTAAATTGGCCCGCAGGTGACAGCGGAAGATTTGCCCGGCATCGTTGCCTTGCTGGCATTCGACATCAACCTGACTGCCATAATGGGCGATCACCAAGCCTTCCTGCTCATCGCCCAATTCCCCTTCGGTTAATTGCTGGTCGACAAAGTCGGCCTTTTTACTGGCTCGCTCAGTGCGTTCATCCTGAATCTTTTTGACTCGCCAGGCTTGGCGCCGGGTGAGTTTACGCTTCGACATGGTTTTTAGGGTGGCTCATAAATCAGTGATATGAAGGAATTGTGCCCCTATTATTAAGAGAAGCCGGCAATTTTGCTACACTTACCTTTTAATTTACCTGCCTTTAGGGTGTTTACCGGGATTTTTCATGTCTGACGCTAGCGATAACAATAAACTTAACTTGATTTGGATCGACCTTGAAATGACCGGCCTTGAGCCTGAGGTTGATCACATTATTGAAATAGCCACCATTGTTACGGACTCAGACCTCAATACCATCGCCGAAGGGCCGGTATATGCCATTCACCAGAGTGATGAAATTCTTGCAGGGATGGATGAGTGGAATACCACTCACCACGGTCGTTCCGGTTTAACCAAGCGGGTGCAGGAAAGCCAGATCAGCGTTGCCGAGGCCGAGGCGAAAACCATTGAGTTTTTACGCCAGTATGTGCCTGAAGGCGCATCGCCTATTTGCGGTAATACCATTGGTCAAGATCGCCGCTTTCTGGTGAAGTATATGCCGCAATTGGAAGCCTATTTCCACTATCGCAACCTGGATGTCAGCACCTTAAAAGAGTTAATGCGCCGCTGGCGGCCTGAGTTGATGGGCGGTATTAGCAAGCAGGGTGCACATTTGGCGCTGGACGATATTCGTGAGTCTATTGAAGAATTAAAATACTATCGTGAAGTGTTTTTGAAGGTTTAATGCTGTTTTAAAGCCCATATGACATGTTCACGCACCAAGGCCGAGGGATGACTCTCCTTGTCAGTTAAGGCCTTGGTAACGGTTTCCGATGTAGGTGCATTGCCAAGAGCCACGGCAATATTTCTTAACCAACTCTCATAGCCAATTCGCCGAATAGCCGAACCCTCAGTGCGTTTAAGAAACTCTTCCTCAGTCCATTGAAATAACTCAATCAACTCCGCCGCCTGAAGGTTGTTGCGCGGTTGGAAGTCCGTCTCTTCAGTATGCTCAGAAAATTTATTCCAGGGACAGACCAACTGGCAGTCATCGCAGCCATAAATACGATTGCCCATTAACGGCCTTAAGTCTTCAGGAATACTCTCCCTTAGCTCAATCGTCAGATAAGAAATACAACGGCGGGCATCTACTTGGTTGGGCGCCACAATAGCGCCGGTAGGGCAGTCATCCAGGCACGCCGTGCAGGTGCCACAGTGCATGGTTTCTTGAGGTGGGTCCAGGGGTAGTGGTAAGTCAGTATAAATCTCACCGAGAAAAAACCATGATCCTGCTTTGGGGTTAATCAGCATGGTGTTTTTGCCAATCCAACCAAGGCCGGCTTTTTCCGCCAGCGCTCTTTCTAATACTGGGGCGCTGTCCACAAAGGCGCGATGATTATGTTGCCCGGCCACCTCTGAGATTTTTTGCGCCAAAGTCGCCAAACGTTTTCGCATTAACTTGTGATAGTCGCGGCCCAGCGCATAGCGGGAAATATAGGCTTTATCTTTGTCTGCCAGCACTTCTTCCATGCTGTCGGTATCCGGCAAATAATCCATTCTGGCACTTAATACTCTTAAGGTGCCGGGTAAAAGCTGCTCTGGCCGCGAGCGCTTTTCTCCATGATTGGCCATATAATCCATATCGCCGTGGAAGTTTTTCTCCAGCCAGTTCTGCAAATGTTGGCGCGGTTGGTCCAGGTCGATATCGCTAATGCCAATTTGCTGAAATCCCAATTCCCGGCCCCATGCGCGAATATCTTCCATTAGCAATGAAAGATCTGTGCTATTGATCGCGTTAGGGCTGTTATCCTTGTGATTGGTCATCGTAGTTAGCGGTGGCTTCAATTATAATTGTCATTAAACATGTACCTCCGTCATTCCCGCCTTCGCGGGAATGACGGAATTTATAGGTGGTTAGTGTGACAGATTAGCCGCTCAACCGATAACACCAAGATGCGATATGAGTGATTTAAATGGATAGAACCATCGCCAATAA
>JAAELM010000198.1 GCA_024226635.1 Oceanicoccus sp.
CGTGATTTTTTGTCACTTAGTGTTATAGGTAGGAATAAGAATGTTTTTGGCGTCAGTTTTTTATTTTTTTCCAGAATTAATGGCAAGGCGATTTGAAAAAAAACAAAAAAATGGCAGTATTTTTTTATTGCTTTCTTTGTTGGTTGGCCTGATGTGATGAGTGTCACAACACTGACTCACGGATTAGGCTGACGAGCCAACTTTATTTTTCCAGAAAAGATATTATAGGTTTTTCTAATCAATGACTTAGCCATTGCATAATTGCAGTGAACCACGTTTTAACGTTTTTTTGTCGCTGGCTCAAAGCTGGCTTTTAATAACTTCTGGCTGTGTGCTTGTTAGATATTCCGGTAAAAAAATCTAAGGATTATCAGCTGTGGTCTGGAGTTTTAAGCAGTTTGTGAATGGAATCTTGCTAGGCTGTCTGTCATCCAGTGGCTTCTTAAGGCTGACAGTGTTGCATCTAGTTGGCATAATGCGTTCCAAATAGGTATTCACCCATAACGTTAAGATAATAAAGGATCGACCATGCAGCGCCTGAGTAGTCAGCTTCAACAAAGTAGTACCCCGCCTGAGCTTGCCTCTCTTATCGATGTGATCGCCGTGGCCTGTAAGGATATTGCCTTCCGTCTGCAGCAGGGCGCTATGTCCGGCATATTAGGCTCGGCTGGTGAAGAGAATGTGCAGGGTGAGACCCAGAAAAAGTTGGATGTTATCTCTAACGACCTGTTAAAGGACTACTTATTGAGCTCTGGTACCGTCAGGGCCCTGGCCTCAGAAGAGGAAGAAAGTATCGTCGCCGGTAATGATAAAGGGGGTTATCTGGTGGCTTTTGACCCTTTGGACGGTTCATCCAATATTGATATCAACAGCATGGTGGGGACGATTTTCTCTATTTTTGACGCCCCTGCTACCGATGTGGTGAGCGAGCAAGACTTTCTCCAACCCGGCCGTAATCAGGCCGCAGCGGGTTACGTGCTCTATGGCCCCTCTGTAATGCTGGTGCTTTCAACCGGTAAGGGGGTGCAGATGTATACCCTTGACCAGCGTATTGGTGAGTTTGTGCTCACTGTTGAAAAGGTGGCTATTGCCAGAGACACTAAAGAGTTCGCTATTAATATGTCCAACCAGCGCTTCTGGGCTGAGCCGATGCAGAGCTATATAGCCGACCTGCTAGCCGGTAGCGATGGCCCCCGCCAAAAAAACTTTAACATGCGTTGGGTGGCGGCAATGGTTGCTGATGTGCACCGTATTTTATGTCGAGGTGGGTTGTTTACTTATCCTTGGGATAATAGAGAGCCTGACAAGGCCGGTAAGCTGCGATTAATGTACGAAGCCAATCCAATGGGTATGTTGGTAGAGCAAGCTGGTGGTTCGGCTTATACCGACACTGGCCCTATTTTGGATGTGCAGCCGGAGCAAATTCACCAGCGCGTGCCGGTTATTCTAGGTGCTGCGAATGAGGTGGCTGCTTGTTTGGGTTACCATACTGAATAGCCATGCAATATAGTCGTTAGACTATCAAAGCCGATTTCCGGGCAATAAAAAACCCCAATGGCTTGCGCCATCGGGGTTTTTAAGACCTACTGAGTAGAAATTACTTAGCCGCTTTAGCCGCTTGACGCTCTTTCTCTTCAGCAATAACTTTATCTGCCACTGAGTTAGGACAGGCAGTGTAATGTGCAAATTCCATTGAGAACTGACCGCGACCAGATGTCATGGTGCGTAGTGAGCCAATGTAACCGAACATTTCTGATAGCGGTACGTCAGCTTTGACGCGAACACCAGAACCTGC
>JAAELM010000199.1 GCA_024226635.1 Oceanicoccus sp.
GATCTTAAATCAATTGAAGCATTTCCGGTAACTGCAATATTGGTGTCAACATTCGTTGCTAAGTTACTGATATCAAATGAATCTGCATTGCTTAAAGCCTGAATACTTACCGCATCTGAGGCTGAGTCAATATGAAACTGAAGTAAAGACGTCCCGGCATAGTTTCCCATTCTTAAAAAAGCGTCACCGTCAAGGCCAGACGCATTCATTTTTAAAATTGCTTCTGAGAGCCCGGTAAACAATGTGGTTGTTGCATTGTCTTGAATCAACTTTCCTGTTGTGCCGTCATATGTGCAGATAGATAGGTCTGTTGATGATGCAGGCCCGTTGACATCGCCCGAGCCTGTCGCAAAAATATCAACCCAATCTGTGTTATTCGTTGTTGTCCCTCGATGCAGATATATATCAGAATTTACGCCATTATTACGGTAACACATTGAACCCGGCGGGGCCGATATATTCCCTACAGGATTTCTATCAGTAAAATACCAGTCAAAAACAGCTCCGTAGGTTACCGGGCTGTTATCGATTCTGATAGCCGGTTCATCATCGTCGGTCGATGTTAGAACAATATCTAACAGGCCATGTTGGGCTATCTGCATTTGGATATCACCATAGCCCTGTAGCTCTAATATGCCATCTAACCCATCAAGTGTAAATGCACCACTCGTTGAATTATACCCAAGCACACCACCAATACCGCCGACACTATCCCTGAAGAAAAAGTTTGCCGCGCCACCGACTCCTGACGCTCCTAATGTTTGATATATATTACTCCCTGCGGCCTCAAGATATGCGTTGCTTCGTTGTGCAATTACTTTCCCAGTCGTATCATCAAAAACCGCAATATAATTTGCAGTTGATGAGGATGGCCCGTCAACGTCACCACCACCAGCTTCAATAAGGTGATCTGTCCCTGCATCATCTGTAAAAATAAGCGTCGACGGAGTGGTGTTTTTTGTCCAGACATAGCCGAAGCCCGCAGTCGGTGTATCAGGTACGCTTGCCTGTTCTGTTAATACTAAGCCTGTCGGATCAATAAGACCTGTTACAGTAAGTTTACCGTCAATCGTTACTTCATTTGTTGAATAATCATAAGTGAATTTCGTATCACCACCGAAAGCACCGCCTGAATTATACTGAACCGATTTATCAGAACCGCCCGGAGAAGTTACGCCCGGAATTGAAACACTCGAACTCTGAGCGCCTGTGACCCTAAAACTTGATTGTGCGTGAAACTCTGCTTCGGCTGTGTCGCTCAAATCAGAAGCGCCCTGGACAACAAGCAATGAACAGCGATATAACGTAAAAGGTAACGGAGATTTTTCAATAAATGTTTCTTTTCCTAAAGCTGATAGCGCAGCCGATTTTGTCGCAAACTCTTCCTGACCATATGCAATAAGTGTATTTCCTGTCCTGCTTCTGAAAATACGCTGGATAGTCCAATAAC
>JAAELM010000200.1 GCA_024226635.1 Oceanicoccus sp.
CCATGGCCTCTGGCCTACCAGCTGTTGCCTTCAGTGTGGGCGGGTTGGTCGAACGTATCGAGCATGGTGAAAGCGGTTTGTTGGTGCCACAAGGGAATGTAGAAGAATTGGCAACTGCACTGGAATCTATCCTGCAAGATGGTGATCGATTGCACAAAATGAGTATCAAAGCTAGATTCACTGCAGAACAACAGTTCGACCTGTCTATTGTCACTGCCAAATATATTAAAATTTACGCTGGCATTTAATAACAAAGGATAAGAACGGGAATCAAAATTTCTCAATTAGTTCTGCAATTCTCAAATCTTTCTACCGCCAGAAAACCAGGGTGTTAAACCCAAGATGTTTGCGGACCTGGTAGACCCCTAAAAGGTTTTGTGAGGCGACGGCTACCGCAGTAGCTATCGAAGCCCCTAACAATCCGTAGGCTGGTATTAGAACCGTTCCAAGTACCAATCCAACAACGGCACTAACTATTGCGTTATTGCGCAATTCCCGTTCATGTCCCGTCATACTAAGTAGGTAACCAACCGAACCGGTGGCGATATTCACGAATTGACCAAGCGCAAGTATCATCAACGCTGTTGACGCAGTCCTGAACTCCTCGCCGAATAAGCTCATCAGCCATTCAGGTGCCAGTAGCATTAACATCAAGGCAGGAACCGCTGCTAATAGCATCAGGCGTACAGACCAGATAGCCATGCGCTGCAATCCTATGCTATCACCCTTTGCGTGCATTGCGGCAAATTTTGGGGCGGCGATAGCATTGACTGCAAATAGAACGAAACTGGTTAACATCGCGGTTCGCTGGGCTACAGCCAGGAAGGCTACATTTTCTGCCGAAGCCCATGCACCCAGCATTAATTGAGGTGCCCATTGTACTACCTGCATTAATACCGCTACTAACCAAAGCGGAGTGCAAGTCTTACGGAGTTGATTTGAGGGGAAGCTATCGGCTTTCTCAGCTTTTGGTGCCGATCTAACCCAAAAAAACAGACCAA
>JAAELM010000201.1 GCA_024226635.1 Oceanicoccus sp.
CCACTCCTAAACTGATCGCAGGAGTAAAAACAGGTATTTCATAACTAAAGGCGCCGTAGCTGGAATCATCCGGGTCGAAGGTTTGCAGGGCAGTGACGACCATGCGGTCACCATTGCCGGTCGGGTTATTCCATGCCAGGCTAGCAATCAAACGGTTATTACCGGTGGTTTCAACACCATAGTTGTCGGCAATGACCACAAAGTTGATCGGCTTTTCTCTTTTGGTTTTGATAACCAGTTCAGTCTCGCCAATATGTTGGCCGGGCTTGAATACGCCATAGGCTTCCAGCCCTGGTATGTCATTTAAACTCAGTAAAGCACTTTCAATTTTCCCGGCTTCAATCGCCTGGCCAACCAGGTCTTCAAAGTGCCACTGTATAAGTTCATCGGAGTAATAATCATTACCTGACGTAGTGTTTTGACCAAGCTTGCCAGATAGCAAACTAATAACCACAACATTGTCAGTAATTTTCTGCTGCGGTATAAAAGCCTGGGCAAGAATATAACCTTGCTGACGATAGTACTGAGTGATTTCGTTAGCGACTTGCTGGAGCTGGCCAATCGTAAAACCATCAGGTCTTGATTTGCGAATCTTCTCAAGTACCTTATTCAGCTCTAGCAGGCTGACCTTGCCGTCTTCAATACTTTCTGCACCTTCTAAACGAAAGCGGTCTACTTGTACTTTGTCACCGTCGTCAGCATTGAGCGGTCTATCAGGTACAGCGGGAATATCATAAGCGGGTTGCTGGGGCGCTGTGGGCAGGCTTCGCTTTTCCAGGTGGGGCTGCACTCCGCCAGGCGTTACGGTGCCAGAGCCCTGGGCGTAAGTAGTGCTGGCCGTTAGAGGTAATGCAATTAGCGCAATGCAGGCGGTGAGTCGGCGTGACAATATCCGTGTTGAATAAGAGTGTTTCAAGTTAAACCCTTCTTTAGCTTTAATTATTGTTTGTTATCTGGGCTAGTTAAGGCGTTGATACTAGTGAGGCCTATTCCTCGTATATATAAACATTTACCACGAAAGAGTGCATGTTAATTATTAGCGCAATAATGCCCATGATTGAGTTCGAAAATTTATGCATATGCTGAGCCAACTCATTTAACTATATGAATTATAAGGATTAAATAGCTTGTCTGCGGTTTTGCTTTTAGTGTGTGTCAAAAAAACCGACAGTCTGCTTGTCGGAGTCAAAAGCCCCACAAAGAGTTTTATGGATTTATTAACTTCCTATGAGTGTTAAGGCCGATGAGGTTTGCGCAATAGTTTACAAACTTTTCGGTAGACATTTTTGCCTTGATATCTTCAAAGCATCCACGGCTAATAAAATTACCCATTAAGGGCGGTTAAGGGGTGTCGGTATTTTTAACAAGAATATGTGTTTGCTGCTGAGTATATTTGCTATATCGTTGATTTGACTTAAAATTGTCACATTGTCACGATTATTGCCTAGGTATCAACATAAACCGAAATAATGGTACTTGGTTTTTGCGGTTAGCAGAGTGTTTGTTGCTGGTTTGCTGAAAAGTACCTTAATTTGGATAAAAAATTAGATGCAACCTGAATACATCAGATAAGTTAAAAAACCTTGAGGTTTATAATAATGAAAATATTAACACTCGTGTTTAGTGCCCTCTGGGCTCTCATGAGCCTGCAAGTCCAAGCCATTGAGTCGAGCTGTAACGACACTGCCGATCTTAATTTTTGCGGTACTATTACTTTGATTGATGGCGACGGAGATGGCCAGGTAGATGACCTGTCTATTGATAGCTTTAGCTTTACTGTCATACCAGCTGGTACAGTTTCAGTTACCGCAACCACTGGCTTTGACAGTTTTATCTTCCTATTTGACAGTAATAATACGGTGCTTATATCCGAAACCTCTAATGAAGGGTCTTCTAACCCTTTTAATCTTGATGCAGGATTTGATATCGAATTGTTGCCGGGAACCTATACCGGCACTATCGGCCTGGTCAGTAATGCTTCTGAAGCGCTTCAGGGTTATGACGCCGATAAGCTGTTTAGCGGCGATGGTGATTGGTACGTAGCCATCGAATTACCACCTTCGCCTGTTCCCCTTCCAGCTGGCTTGCCGTTATTTATGTCTGCACTTATTGGGCTGGGTTTATTTCGTCGTAAATAAAAGTCACACAGATCGTTGAAACCGGATAACCTTGTTGTTCTCCGGTTTTTTTATGCCTGTTAAAACCGTTGTACTCTTTAGTTTGATAGTTAAAATACCAACTCATAGTCGTCGGAATAATAACTTCCTGCGTATCAAGACAGTGTAAGTTTTGTAATTGGGCTTGAGGGCTTAAAGATGACGTTATTCGAAATGCCAACCCCTGACCGGGCATTACCCGGGCGTACAGAACCGATGCCGGTACCGCCAAAGCATGTTGTAAATGGCCACCCCATATCGGCTCCTTTCCCTGATCATCTTGAACAGGCCGTTTTTGGCCTGGGCTGCTTTTGGGGGGCAGAGAGAAAATTCTGGCAATGCGACGGGGTTTATTCCACGGCGGTGGGCTATAGCGCAGGTTATACACCTAACCCAACCTATGAAGAGGTCTGTAGCGGCGGCACCGGTCATAATGAAGTGGTGTTGGTGGTATTTGATCCCTCAGTGATTAGCTATCAAGACCTGCTAACGGTTTTTTGGGAAAGTCATAATCCTACCCAGGGTATGCGGCAGGGCAACGATCGCGGTACTCAATATCGCTCGGGTATTTATTGTTTTAATGAAGAACAAGAACAGAGTGCTGTGCGATCGCGCCAGCATTACCGGGCCAGTTTGGTTGAGGCTGGCTTTCCTGACATAACCACAGAGATATTGCAGGCCCCAACGTTTTATTATGCTGAAGGTTATCATCAGCAATACCTGGCTAAAAATCCGGGCGGTTATTGTGGTTTGGGTGGCACCGGTGTGTCTTGTTCTTAATACAGTTTACTGGTGATAGCCGCTAAGGCATTTTCTACGCGGAGAATTCTTTCTCCCAGGTGAATGCCTTCAAATCCCGCCTCAATAAATTTATTCACCTCGTATTCGGTAAAGCCGCCTTCCGGGCCGATTGCTAATACGGCGCTTTCATTAATCGAGTGTGGGCAGGGTTTACCCGTGGCGGGGTGGGCAATAATACCGCGGGAGCCCTGAACAATAGCAGGTAATTCATCTTCTAAAAAAGGTTTAAATAAGCGTTTAAACGACACTCTTGGTAATACTGTGTCTTTTGCTTGTTGTAAGCCTGCCATTAAATAGCCCTCGACTTTTTCATCCGTTAACGCAGGGCTATTCCAAAAACTTTTTTCCACTTTATAACTATTAATAATAATTAATTCTTCAATACCCAGTTCGGCAATAGAGCGAAAAATACGTCGGATCATTTTTGGGCGAGGTAAAGCCAGGATAACTTTAAGGGGCAGCTTTTCAGGTGGTGCTTGATCAAGCTTAACCTCAATATCAACCTTATTATCGGTGATGGCTGTAATAATGCCCGTACCCATCATGCCATTGAGTTGGCCAAGCTTAACGCTATCGCCAACCGATGATTGATGAATAGTGCGAATATGCTCAAAGCGCTTATCCGTTAGCGTGATATGAGTGTCATCGATAAAATCGTTATTCAATAAAACAATCAGGTTCACAGGCGGCTAGTCTTCGTCTTCATAGACAGGTTCTGCCCATAAGTCATATTCATCGGCACCGGTAATGGTAGCGAGTAAAGCGTCACCGGGAAATGTATCGGTAAAGCCGTCTAAATACACTTTGCCATCGATTTCAGGAGCGTCGGCATAACAGCGGCCGGTAGCGCCTTGCTCATCAACTTCGTCGATTAATACTTCCATTTCCTGGCCAATACGTTGCTGCAACCGCTGTGTTGAAATCTTTTGCTGAGTTTCCATAAACCGTTCCCAGCGATCCTGCTGAATATCTTCAGGAACATGATCGGGGAGGTCATTGGCTTTGGCACCTTCAACGGGGGAATATTTAAAACAACCCACGCGATCAAGCTGCGCCTCTTCCAGCCAGTCCAATAATAATTGAAAGTCTTCTTCTGTCTCACCGGGGAAGCCCACCACAAAGGTGGAGCGAATAACCAGGTCAGGGCAGATTTCTCGCCAGGCTTTAATCCGCTCTAACACTTTGACTTGGTTGCCGGGACGTTTCATTAATTTAAGAATTTTAGGGCTGGCATGTTGGAACGGGATATCCAGATAGGGAAGAATTTTTCCTTCGGCCATCAGTGGAATCACTTTATCCACGTGAGGGTAGGGGTAGACATAGTGCAGGCGCACCCAGACGCCTAATTCACCCAGCGCCACCGCCAAATCCTGCATTCGTGTTTCCCGGGCCTGGCCGTCGACAAAGTCCAGCTTGTATTTAACATCCACACCATAGGCACTGGTGTCCTGTGAGATAACCAATAATTCCCTGGTTCCTTGCTCGACCAGCTTTTTAGCTTCATCCACCACTTCCGCGATAGGGCGGCTAACCAGGTCACCGCGCATATCGGGAATAATGCAAAAGGTGCAGCGGTGGTTACAGCCTTCGGAGATTTTTAAATAACTATAATGTTGAGGGGTGAGCTTAATACCAGCGGCGGGGAGTAAATCCGGGTAAGGCTTAGGGTCAATATCTTCTGCCGGTGGAATATATTCATGTACCGCGCCCATCACACTCTCATAGTCGGCGGGGCCAGACACACTTAATACGTTAGGGCTGGCAGCTTTGATAGCCTCAGCATCGCTGCCTTTACCCATACAGCCCGTAACAATCACTTTGCCATTTTCCTGCATGGCTTCGCTAATCGCCTCCATGGATTCCTGCTTGGCCGAGTCGATAAAACCGCAGGTATTAACCACCACCACATCGGCCTCATCGTAGTCGGGGCTGATCTCATAGCCTTCCAGTTTAAGCTGGGTAAGAATGCGCTCGGAGTCTACCAGGGCCTTGGGGCAGCCGAGTGAAATAAATCCGACTTTTTGGGGGAGTGAGGAACCTGTCATAGGGAGCATCCTAACTAAAAGTGGCAGGCATTATACGGGAATAGTCTGAAGCCGGCGAATAAACTTGATGCAAGCACAGTTGCAGCTAACACGAGATCTACAGCAGCCGCGAGATTATTATGATCTTAATTCAGCAAGCTGCTCACTGGCTATGATCAGCAACAGGCAAAATGCTTTTAAGGATATTCCCTGGCTTCAGTTTATGGTTTAGTTATTTGGACACTGATTCCCGTGAACAGCGTTTATTGCCACCGTTATCGCTGGTGGATTTGAAAGGGGCTTCCGATAACTTTATTTTTCCAAATATCCGCTGGCTCCGGCAACCAGGACGCGTTTTTGTGCCATACTGACCCTTATTAAAAAGAGGAGCGTCTGTGAAAGGTATAGTCTATACATTGTTCCAGGATATGGTGGAAGAGGAATTTGGGCTGGAGGTCTGGGAACATTTACTTGAGCATTCATCGCTGCCCAGCGAGGGTATCTATACTTCGGTAAAAACTTATCCCGATGAAGAAATCGTAGAACTCATCACTCAGTTATCTGCCCACAGCGGCACCCCTGCCCCAGACCTGATTGAGCACTTTGGCCATTATCTATTGCCTAACCTGATGGCTACCTTGCCGGCCATGATTAGTCGCTACCATGATCTGTGGTCATTTCTGGGGGCGATTGATGATGTCATTCATATGGAAGTGCAAAAGCTTAATCCCGATGCCTTGACCCCGGAAATCAAAGTGATTGAGCACCATGGCGACCAGATGGATGTGTCTTATAAATCCCCCCGGGAATTATGCTTTTTGGCTATCGGCTTGATTAAACAAGCGGGTATCCACTTTAATACCCCGGTAGATGTAACTCATAAGCAATGTATGCATGATGATCACCAGCACTGTGTGCTGAGTATTACCCTGTCAGAGCCAATATATGCCTGATTACCAAGCTGCCTTTGAACGAGAAAAAAAAGCGCGAAAAGTTGCTGAAAAAGTGCTCGAAGATATGTCGCGAGAGTTATATCTGGTTAACGATCAATTAAAGAACCAATATGACAAAATGATTTCTGAGTTCAAACAGAAAACATTGCTGTTGCAGATATCCCAATATTCCCAGGACATGATCAAACTCAGTGAGCTGCTGCCCGACATTATCTCTAGCATGCTCTCCATGGCCACCTTGCCCTTTGGTATCTTTGACTATTTCCCCTATGACAAAAGCCGGGATAATTATCGTTCGCCTGTTTATACCAATAACAATTTGTCTGATACGCAATCATCAACAAGTACATTTGATGAGATCCTGGTCGGTGACTTTCTCAATGATATGACTGCGGACGTCATTCGTGAACAGCATGGGAAATATATTGATAACCCCCTCGGACTGGTAAAAGGGGATGCCAGGAATGTGATGGAACAGCATAAAATTGAAGGTGTTATGGTTATTCCTATCATCGCCAATAATCATGCGGTCGCTATTTTATATTTGTTTGTTAATGATGAGAGCACCAGCGTGGAGGATTATATGGAATTATTTTCATCCAGCGTAAAACAGTTGGGCTACCTGGTAGAGCATCGTTATAATGAAGAAAAATTAGAAGCGAATTACAAACAACTAAAATCCACGGTTAACGAGTTAAATCTCACCCAGAAGCAATTAGTGCAGTCTGAAAAGATGGCATCAGTAGGTCAGTTGTCGTCAGGCATTGCCCATGAAATCAATAACCCCATGGGCTATATAAAAAGTAATATAAATAGTTTGACCAAGTATCAGGATATTTATAAGCAAGGGTTTTTATTTTTGCAAGCGTTGCTGGCTGACCCCGATAATGAAAAAAGATTATCAGAGCTCGATAAGTATTGGCAGAAAAACGATCTCAGCTATCTGTTAAATGATACTGATATACTGCTGGAAGAAACGCAACAAGGTATTGCTCGGGTGATTAATATAGTTTCTGGTCTTAAATCCTTTGCCCGAGCTTCCGATGAAAAATGGACCAAAATCTCGATTAATGATTGTGTGGAGGAGGCGTTAAAATTTTCTCATAATCAGTTGAAATACAACGTAACCATCGAGAAAAACCTAGCCGACGTACCTGCCATTAAAGGCAATGCGGGCGAGTTAACCCAGGTGATATTGAATTTGTTGATTAATGCGGGGCATGCTATTGAAAAAGATGGCGAAATCACCATATGCTCACAGCTAATTAATGACCGTGTCGTTTTGTCGATTGCTGATTCTGGTATGGGTATCGAACCTGAAAACTTTAAGCATATTTTTGACCCGTTTTTTACCACCAAGGAAGTCGGTGAGGGCACTGGGCTCGGTTTATCCATTTCCTTCGGTATTATACAGAATCATCTTGGCAGCATTGATGTTAAAAGTGCAGTGGATAAAGGCACCACTTTTACTATTTCCCTGCCAGTAGCCTTGGGTAATGACTCGGATGATGACTTGGGTAATAACGGGCTATAGGAAGAGCAGTCAAAGCCAAAAAATAACAATATTAGAGCCATGAATACTGTAACAATTGGTGTAACATGTGTCACAGCCAACTATGGATGCTATAACTGATGCCTGCAAGTGATACCTTTCAACAGACCTTATTGCTGGTCGATGACGAAGAGAATGTGCTGAATGCCCTGCGGCGCCTGTTTCATGGTGCTGATTATCAGGTGGTTACAGCCAATTCCGGGGAGAAAGCCCTGGAAATGATGGAGGAATATAGCCCTGAATTAGTGATTTCAGATGTCCGCATGCCCGGTATGAATGGTGTAGAACTGCTAAGTATTATAGCCGCGAAATATCCGGATACCGAACGGGTGCTATTAACAGGCTACTCTGATATAGAGTTAATGATAGAAGCAATTAACGTCGGCGGTATCAGCCAATATATTCAAAAGCCCTGGAATGATGAAAAACTATTAAGTCTGGTGGAAAAAACCCTGAGCTACTTGGATTTAAAAGAGCACAATGAAAGACTCCAGGATACGGTGCGCAGTCAAAATAAGCAGTTAAAAACCTTTAATCAACAACTGGAAGAAAAGGTGGCTAAGGGAACGCTGGCCCTGACCGCAACAAACCGCAAATTGGCCAAAAGCTCCGAGGATTTAAAAGCTAGCTACCATAATTTTGTGGAACTGTTTCTTAGCCTGATGAAATCCCGCCTCGGACATTTTTACCAGGATGATGATCAGGCCAGTCGGCTGGCGTCGGCAATTGGCCGATCTCTGGGCGTCGGTAGCGATGAGCTACAAGCGCTGCACTTTGCCGCCAAATTACGTCATATCGGCATGCTTGAGCTTGAAGATGAAATTATTACCACACCCTATGATCAACTATCCGTGGTACAACAGCAGCAGTTGAAGTTATATCCAATAATCTCCTACGATTTATTATGCTCGCAACCCTTTTTAAGTGAAGCGTCAGATATTATTTTGACCCATACAGAGCGGCTGGATGGCAAGGGTTTCCCCAACAAACTGATGGCTGATGAGATTAGTTTTCCGGCAAAAATCCTGGCGGTAGTGAATGATTATTTGGCTCTGGTTAACGGTGCCACGATGGCCGAGCCTTTGACCAGTGGCGACGCACTTAATATGATTTATCAGCGAGTTGATACGCACTATGCTGAAGCTGTTGTAGCGGCACTGTTTTACTTAGTTGAAAATGATCGTCATACCGTTAACGAATCCAGGATAGAGACATCCCAGCTTGATCCGGGCATGATATTGAGTCGTGACTTTCATAATGCCAATGGTGGGCTACTATTAGCCAAGGGCAGCAAACTGAATGCTTCAATGATTACCAGAATTCGCGACATTGAAAGAACTGTAGACGAATCTCTCTCGCTTTATATTCATAATTATAAGTAAAACTATGAAATCAGTCCTGATAGTTGATGATGATAAAAATATCTTAAGCGTGCTGGGCCGTTTATTGCGCAGTGCGCGCTATGAATTAACGCTATGTCAGGACCCCGTAGAGGCTCTGGCATTGTGTCAGGATAAACGCTATAGCTTAATTATCTCTGACCAAAAAATGCCAGTGATGACCGGCACCCAGTTGTTTGAAAAAATCGCTGGCTTACAAATCCGCGCCAGCAAAATTATTTTGAGTGGCTACAGTGATTTTAATGAAATTACCCATGCTTTTAATCAACAGTGGATTAATCAATTTATTGCCAAGCCGTGGGATGACGAGACGCTACAGTCGATAGTCGACACCACCGTAGCTAGCGTGACTACAGGGGACGAGCTAGCACTACAAGACACTAATAGGGCAGACGCTTATGGTTTGCATAACTTTCATGGCTTGTTGTCTGCCAATGCAGTATTCAATAAGCTTTTTTCTAAAGTGAAGCGAGCTGCAATCTCTGGTACTTCAGTTTATTTATATGGTGAAACTGGCACAGGCAAAGAGCTTTTTGCTCAAGCAATACATAATGAAAGTCCGATGGCTGCGGGGCCTTTTATTGCGGTTAACTGCGCAAATTTTAATGAGCAGTTAATAGAGTCACAGCTTTTTGGTCATGTTAAAGGTGCTTTTACCGGGGCTGATTTTAATCAGGAGGGTTTATTAGCGGCAGCCTGCGGCGGCACGCTATTTCTTGATGAAATAACGACACTGCCGCCAGCTATGCAGTCAAAAATGTTGCGGGTTATACAGGAAAAAGAGTATATACCGGTTGGCTCAACGGAAAAAAAATCCTTTGATGCCACGGTGATTTCTGCGTCTAATAAACATTTATCGATTGCTGTTTCTGATGGTGAATTTCGGGAGGACCTCTACTACCGTTTATGCGTCATCCCTCTGCCAATTCCGCCCTTAAGAAGGCGCGGCGATGATGCTCTCAGGTTGTTTGAATATTTTATTGACCAGCTTTCAGCAAGTAAATATCTGGGCGATGATGGCGTAAAAGATACCTTGCTTACCTATCATTGGCCGGGCAATGTTCGCCAATTAATTAATGTCTGCCAGTATGTGGTTGCGATGTCTGAGGGCGATGAGATTAGCCTGGCGGACTTACCTGAAGATATTGCAGTAAACCCGGGCTATGATTCAACTAAAACCAGTGTTGAGGTGATTGAATTAACCGAACAATCGATACGAGGTGCCCTAACGGAAAATAACAACAATAAGTCAGCGGCTGCCAGGGCATTGGGCGTAAGCCGTATGACCCTGTGGCGCAGGGTAAAAGACTTCAACATTGAGTAGCTGTAACTGGATGAGCCTTTTTTAGTAAAACAATTGTTAGTAAAATAATTGATAGACAATAGCGATGGTACCCACCACAAAACAATAATAGGAAAAGTATTTGAGTTGGGCGTTGCGCACCAACTTAATCATCCATTGGCAAGCCAATAAGCCGGTGACAAAAGCCGCAATAAAACCAGCACCCAGTACACTGATTTGGTCATCACTAATACTGATTCCGCCATCTAATAAGTCTTTAGCAATTTTCCCCAAAATTAACGGCACCACCATTAAAAAAGAAAAACTGGCAGCTTTGGTGCGGTCAATACCCAGTAAAACCGACGTAGAGATGGTTGCACCTGAGCGAGAGATACCGGGCAAAATAGCGACTGCTTGCGATATACCAATAATGATAGAGTGTTTGAGCGAGACTTCTTTTTCACTATTTTTGGCGCGGTCAGCCACAATCAATAGCAGGCCAGTAACCCATAACATCAAGCCCACCAATAAAATCTGCCGGTCAAACAGTGTTTCCATTTCATCGGCATACAGCACACCGACTGCGGCAGCCGGAATCATACTGATAATAATTTTTACCGAAAACTGAAATTGTTCATTATTACTAAACTGGAATAAGCCCGCGATAATGCGCATCACTTCCCGACGATAAACCACGATAGTCGCCAGTGCTGTGGCAAAATGCAGCACAATGGTAAACATCATACTTTCCTGGGGAATGCTGGTGTCCCCCAAAATTGCCTTGCCTAATTCAAGGTGGCCACTGCTGCTAACGGGTAAAAATTCGGTAAGACCTTGGACAATACCAAGAAGAATAGCTTCAAAAAGAGACAAAGGGTAACTCCTGACCTAAAGACTAACTGGGCTATTGATCAATGACCGGTTGGGCTCAGCCTGTTATTATCCCGACCATTAATGACGATCAGCTAATAGTAGTACGAATTTGGATTCTTTGTCATCTGTCCAGCGTGTGAATATTGAAGCTGTTGCCGGCAGCCTGGCTATAATTTTTCCTGGAGATTCGGCCGATGGCCAATAAACATTATATTGATGCACAACAGTTATTGGATGATTCCTTTAACCTTGCCCTAAAAGTACTGGATGATGGTTATCAACCGGACTTAATTATTGCCATTTGGCGCGGTGGCACACCGGTAGGTATTGCCGTGCATGAGTTATTTGAGTACGTGGGTTGCCACTGTGATCATATCTCGATTCGCACCTCCCTGTATAAAGGCATAGAAAAACGAGCCAGCAATGTCAGCGTTCACGGATTAAAGTACGTGGTCAATAATGTTAAAGCCACTGACCGTTTACTGATCGTTGATGATGTTCACGATACTGGCCGCAGCATTCATCAAGTCATTAACGATATTAACAACGAGTGTGGTAGCGGCACGCCAGATATACGCATCGCCACGCCTTACTTCAAACCCGGTAATAATCAGGTTGGCCGTATTCCCGATTACTACCTGCACGAAACAGAAGATTGGCTGGTTTTCCCCCATGAGTTATCTGGCTTGTCGGCTCAGGAGTTGTTGGATAATAAGCCGGGGATTGCGGCACTCCAACATAAACTACAAGCACTGGCCAAACAGAATTAGCCTTTACTTAATTCGACACCGTTAAATTAACTTAAAAAATACAATTAAATCAATAAGTTAGGTGAATATAAAAATAAAGCCCCCAATTTTCTTCTCTGCCCCTTCAAAATTACTGATACCATAGCTGCCGTATTTAGCCGCTAAATTTACCCTGTCTGAGACCCCCCATGACATTTTCCAAACTTGGATTA
>JAAELM010000202.1 GCA_024226635.1 Oceanicoccus sp.
TCCACCGTCGTTCCCGCGCAGGCGGGAATCCAGCACTGTCGATTCCCGCCGCGGCGGAAATAGCAGCATACAGGCTGGGTTCCCGCCTTCGCGGGAATGACATAGTAAGGGTTTGGAAATAACGAATTTTGCTAAGGTTTCATCCCTAAGTGCGTAATATTAATACTATTTTCCAGTAAACCCACGTATAATTTGCGCTTCAAAATTTTGGTATTAGGCTTAAGCCTGATTTTCTTTTTATTAATGCCCGCCACCAGGCTGGCATGCCACAATGACAACGGAGTCCTACATGGCTATTGAACGTACTTTTTCTATCGTAAAACCTGATGCAGTCGCCAAGAACGTTATCGGTGAAATCTACAGCCGCTTTGAAAAGAATGGTCTGAACATCGTCGCTTCTAAAATGGTTCGCTTGAGCCGTGAGCGTGCAGAAGGTTTTTACGCGGAGCACAAGGGTCGTCCTTTCTTCCCAGCGCTTATCGAATTTATGACCTCTGGCCCAGTTATGGTTCAGGTACTTGAAGGCGAAAATGCTATCGCTAAAAACCGTGAGCTAATGGGTGCAACTAACCCAAAAGAAGCTGACGCCGGTACTATCCGCGCTGACTTCGCTGAGTCTATTGACGCTAACGCTGTTCACGGTTCAGATGCTCCTGAATCAGCGGCTCGCGAAATCGCGTACTTCTTTGCTTCAAGCGATGTTTGCGATCGCGGTTAAGTTAAAAGACCAGGCGGACAACGCTAAATGACAGATGCTGTAAAGCAAGTAAACCCAAAAGCCCCAACAGAGAAAACCAATCTATTGGGGCTTTCGCGTGAAAAGATGGAAGCATTTTTTGTCTCAATCGGCGAAAAACCTTTCCGTGCCCAGCAATTATTAAAGTGGATTCACCATCACGGTGTTGACGACTTTGATGAGATGACTAATGTCAGCAAAGCTTTGCGTGAGCGCTTAAAAGCGATAGCAGAAATACGTCCGCCTGAAGTCGTTACTGAAAAAACCTCCAAAGATGGCACCCGAAAATGGGCCATGCGCATTACTGGAGGTAGTTTAGTTGAAACCGTACTGATACCGGATGGCGACCGAGGCACCCTATGTGTTTCCTCTCAGGTGGGCTGCAGTTTGGATTGCAGTTTTTGTTCTACCGGTAAACAGGGTTTCCAGCGCGACTTAACCGCCGCCGAAATTGTTGGCCAAATCTGGCTGGCGATTAAATCCTATGATGCGTTTCCTTCCACTGATAAAAACGTGGTTACCAATGTGGTAATGATGGGAATGGGGGAGCCGCTATTAAATTTCGATAACGTTGTCGATGCGATGAGTGTCATGCTCGATGACTTTGGTTACGGTATTTCCAAGCGCAGGGTTACCCTAAGTACTTCAGGTGTAGTTCCCGCGTTAGACAAGTTAGGCGATGTATCCCAGGTCTCTCTGGCGATTTCACTACACGCTCCCAATGATGAATTACGTAACGAATTAGTCCCTATCAATAAGCGTTACCCCATTGCCGAACTATTGGCAGCCTGTAACCGCTATTGGGACAAACAATCCGATACCCACCGTGTTACCACGGTAGAGTACACCTTGATTGCAGGTGTTAACGACAGCCCGGCCCAGGCCCGGGAATTGGTAGCATTGTTAAAAGACTTCCCCTGCAAAATAAACCTGATTCCGTTTAACCCGTTTTCTCTATCGGACTATCGCCGCCCAAGTAAAAATGCGGTTAACCGTTTTTGGCAGATTCTTAGTGACTCGGATATTGTCACTACCGTCCGTAGTACCCGCGGCGATGATATCGACGCCGCTTGTGGGCAATTAGTAGGCCAGGTGGCTGATCGCACTAAACGTAGCGAAAGACACAGGGCAAACTATACTGATACTCAAGTGTTGAATGTTCGCTAATCTACAGAATGACAGGATGGTTTTAATGGATTTATCAATAACACGCAGGTTTAATGCTTTCTTGCTGGTAACACTGATGGCTTTTTTGTTAAGTGCCTGTGTGACTACCGAGCGTGGAGGTGTAGGCACTAAGGCGGATGATGCAAAAGCGCTTGAGTACTCCTTATCACTGGCTCGTAATTATATTCGCGCGGGTAATTGGGAGGCCGCTAAACGCCACCTGAAATTCGCAATTGAACTGGATGATAGCTCCGCAGAAGTTTATGAAGCGATGGCACTGGTATTTCAAAATACTGGCGAGTTTGAGTTTGCAGAGAATAATTACAAGAGATCAATCAAAATAGATTCCAATTTCTCCCGAGTGAGGAATAACTATGCCGCATTTCTTTATCAGCAGCGCCGTTATAAAGAGGCCGTAAAGCAGTTAGAGCTTGTAGTCGCCGACACCTTGTACGAAAAGCGTTCCAGTGCCTTTATCAGTTTAGGCAAATCTTATATGCATCTGGAGAGACTACCAGAGGCTGAACAGGCCTTTTATCGTGCTCATCTAATGGTTCGTACAAATATACCGTTGTTATTTCAGTTAGCGGATGTCTACTTTCGACTGGAGCAATTCTCCAAATCCCAGCAGTACTATGATGTCTACCGTTCACAAGTGAAGCAACAGCCTGCACAAGCTTTATGGTTAGGTATTCGCCTGGCAGATAAATTTGCTGACCAGGACTCGATGTCCAGTTACTCTCTGGCACTAAAGAACTTATATCCTCGTTCAAAAGAGTATTTAGAATACCGGAAAATGTTTATCAATGACTGATCAAGTAGTGGATAAGACGGACGGCTTTTCGACTCCCGGCCCCGGCAATATCCTTGCCAACGCAAGGCAGGGTAGTGGATTAAGTGTGCGTGAAGTCGCGGATAAACTGCACCTGCTGCCCCGCCAGATTAAAGCTCTGGAAGCGAATGACTACCAACAGTTTAATGGTGATATTTTCTGTAAAGGTTATTTGAAATCCTATGCAATTTTGTTAGGTATTGATCCTGAGCCATTAATCACTTCTTATAAGGAAAGCCGTCCAGCGACTATTGAACCGATTCCAACCGCCAGGCCCAAATCACAAATACAACGTCCTGCCAAAGGGTATAGCGTTCCGTACTGGAGTTTGGCGGCAGTCGTTATTGTGATTGTTGTATTGTGGATTATTGACTCTGGCAGTGATGATGCAGCACCGGGTGTTATTGATAGCCCTGAAGTTGTGGTCGATAATAATGTTAACATTGTTCCAGGCCCAGACCCAGGCCCAGACCCAGACCCAGCCCTTGAGCTAGAGCCCGCTGTAACTGAGAATATAGAGCCGCAGTCTGAGCCAGTTGTGGCTGCCGAAGAACAAGCTAAGCAACAGGAGCCTGTCCTGGAGCTTAATACAGAGGACACTCTGATTTTCTCCTTCACCCAGGACTGTTGGGTTGAAGTTGAAGATGTTACAGGAAAAATGATTTTTGCTGATTTGCGTAAAGCCAATCAGATTTTGGAGCTAAGCGGTGTTGGCCCCTTTAATGTTTTGTTAGGTTATGCGCCGGGTGTCACCTTAAGTTATAACGATGAGCCGGTGGCAGTAGTTGTTAATCAGAATAAAGATTCAGCCCGTTTAACGGTGGGCGAGTAGCAATCAAAGGTTAGACTAAAACGTTATGCAGATGGAATCACCCATTAAACGAAGAAAAACTCGCCAGATTATGGTGGGTGACGTGGCTGTAGGTGGTGATGCACCAATTTCTGTGCAGAGTATGACTAATACCGATACCTGTGATGTGGCAGCAACCGTGGCGCAAATTAAACAGCTTGAAGATGCCTGTGCCGATATCGTTCGTGTTTCTGTGCCTACTATGGATGCCGCTGAAGCCTTTAAGCAAATTCGCCAGCAAGTGAATGTGCCTTTAGTGGCTGACATTCATTTTGACTACAAAATTGCTTTGAAAGTTGCTGAATACGGTGTGGATTGCCTACGGATTAATCCGGGGAATATCGGCCGTGACGACAAAGTACGGGCGGTTATCGATGCAGCGCGGGATAAAAATATTCCCATCCGTATTGGTGTTAATGCCGGCTCTTTGGAAAAAGAACTACAGCGTAAATACGGGGAGCCAACACCTGATGCTTTGGTGGAATCTGCCATGCGTCATATCGATATTCTCGATAGCCTGGACTTTCAAGACTTTAAACTTAGCGTAAAAGCCTCCGATGTCTTTATGGCGGTAGCGGCCTACCGAAAAATCTCCCAGCAAATCGACCAGCCCCTGCATTTGGGTATTACCGAAGCAGGGGGCCTGCGCGGTGGTACCGTTAAATCTTCCGTAGGTTTGGGTATGTTACTGATGGATGGTATTGGCGATACCATCCGTATTTCTTTAGCGGCAGATCCTGTAGAGGAAGTTAAAGTTGGCTATGAAATTCTTAAAAGCTTAAAACTGCGCACCAAAGGCATTAATTTTATTGCCTGCCCAAGCTGCTCGCGACAAAATTTTGATGTAGTGAAAACCATGAACGAGCTAGAAAGCCGCGTAGAAGATATTACCACCCCGTTAGATGTAGCGGTTATCGGCTGTATTGTTAACGGCCCTGGTGAAGCTAAAGAAGCGGATATTGGTTTAACGGGTGGTACCCCTCAACATTTAATTTATGTTGACGGCAATAAAGACCATAAAGTCGAAAAAGATAATTTAGTGGATCACCTTGAAGCTATGATCCGGGAAAAAGTCGCGGCCAAACAGCAGGCGGAACAAGACCTGATCGTAAAAGAATCCTAGGCAACCTATTAGATAACGGAAAATACCTTGGCAAAAATTCAATCTATACGTGGCATGAACGATCTATTGCCCACTGATTCATCCTTATGGCAATACCTTGAAGCAACGGTTAGTGGTGTATTAACTCGCTATGGCTATCAGGAAATTCGCTTCCCTATTCTTGAGCAAACAGAATTGTTTAAACGCTCTATTGGTGAAGTGACCGATATTGTCGAAAAGGAAATGTATACCTTTAAAGACCGCAATGACGATAGTCTAACCCTACGCCCTGAAGGCACCGCCTGTTGCGTGCGCGCCTGTTTACAAAACGGTTTGCTGGATAATCAGCAAGTGCAGCGTCTTTGGTATAGCGGCCCTATGTTCCGCCATGAGCGCCCACAAAAAGGCCGTTTGCGCCAGTTCCACCAAATCGGTGTGGAAAGCTTTGGCGTAGCCACCGCGGATGTCGATGCGGAAGTGATTATGATAACTGCCCGCTTATGGGAAGAGTTAGGTATCCGTGAGCACGTTACCCTGCAACTAAATACTATTGGTAGCCTTGAGTCCAGAGCTAACTATCGCACAGCTCTGGTTGAATACCTGCAACAGCATTTTGAACAGCTTGATGAAGATAGTCAGCGCCGGATGGATAGTAATCCTCTGCGTATTCTGGATAGCAAGAGTGCTTCTACCCAGGCTATTCTCGATCAAGCGCCATCTTTGATGGATTATCTTGATGATGACTCCCGTGAGCACTTCGATACTTTAAAGGGTCTGTTAGATGCTGCGGGCGTTACCTATACCATTAATCCACGTCTGGTTCGTGGTTTGGACTATTACAGCAAAACTGTTTTCGAATGGGTTACCGATAAGCTGGGAGCCCAGGGTACAGTCTGTGCCGGTGGCCGCTATGATGGCTTAGTTGAACAGTTAGGCGGTAAACCTGCTCCAGCGGTAGGTTTTGCCATGGGCGTTGAACGCCTATGCCTGTTGTTACAAGAGCTGGATAAAGTACCCGCAGAGATTACAGCGGCTCCAGATGTTTATTTTGTGGTGGCAGGGCAGAAGGCCCAAGCCGCCGCCTTCCAATTAGCTGAGCAATTACGCAGCGAAGTCCCAGCCCTGAAACTGCAATTACACTGCGGCGGTGGCAGCTTTAAAAGCCAGTTTAAAAAAGCCGACAAAAGTGGCGCCGCCATCGCTTTAATCATGGGTGATAACGAAGCCGAAGAGGGCGTGGTCAACGTAAAGTGGCTGCGGGCTGAAATTGAACAGAAAACCATCAAAAATGACCAGTTAGCGGCGTTATTGGTGGAAGCATTAAATGGATTGAGCTGATAAAATAGCGCCCATTAACAATAATGACTAGTTGCAAATAATATATTCAAGAGAGTAAATCATGGCTGAAAGCTATCAAACAGAAGACGAACAGGTAGAAGCACTTAAAAAGTGGTGGAAAGAGAACGGTAAGTCGACACTGCTGACTATCATTGTTGCTATTGCGGCTGTGTTTGGTTATCAAGGCTGGGAGAAGCAGCAGCAAGCTGAAGTGGATGCTGCCTCCGCGATCTACCAAAACCTGTTAACGGCTACCGGTGGCCAAAATGGTATTGCTACTGCAACACAAACGGCAACGGCTAATCATTTGGCAGATACCCTGAAATCAGATTTCCCCAGCTCTACCTATGCGCGTTTTGCAGCACTTTATAAGGCCAAGTTAGCCGTAGATGCCAAAGATTTAACGGGCGCAGAACAAGAGCTGCAGTGGGTATTAGCCAGTGGCCCCTCGGCTGAAATTACTCTGCAAGCCAAACTGCGTTTATCCCGGGTGCTTTCAGCCCAAGGTCAATATGATGAAGCGCTTGCTCAATTACAGGGTGATACTGGTACTTATGCCACCGCCTATGAAGAAGCTAAAGGCGATATCTATGTTGCCCAGGGCAATAACGCCGATGCTGCATTGGCCTATCAAAAAGCGTTAGAACTGGAACAGCAGGGAACTAATCCGGGCAGCAACCCTCTGTTAAGCTTGAAAATACAACAGTTGGCCACGCAAGCTGATGCAGCTGTTACGCCAGCCGAAGCCACTACAGCTACTACAGATAGCACCGATAAGGAAGCCTAAGCAATGGCGCAAGCAGCCCTAATAATTCGCAGTGTCGTTTTATCCCTGATCGCTCTTACCCTGGTAGCATGTAGCTCAACAGATGGTGAAGAGGAAACAGGCCCGGCACCGCTGCTGGATTTTGAAGAAGAAAGGAAATTCAATAAGGTTTGGAGTTCGTCAGTAGGTGATGGTCAGGGCGGTATTTTTAACCGGCTTAACCCCGCAGTTGATGGCGACCTGATTTATGTCGCTTCAGCCCAAGGCGAAATTGAAGCGATTACTGTAGAAGCAGGCAAAACCGTTTGGGACGCTGATTTAGAACAGTTGTTAGTGGGCGGTGTTGGCGTAGGTGAAAATACTATTTATGTAGGCACAGCTGCTGGTGAAGTGGTGGCACTGAATAAAGACGATGGTGAGACACTTTGGTCGATCGAGCTTGGTGGTGAAGTGTTAGCAGCCCCGCAAGAGAAAGACGGCATTGTCTATGTACAAACCTTTGACGGCCAAATGCTGGCATTAAACGTTAAAGATGGTGAGCGCGTGTGGTCTTTCCGTAACAACCTGCCAGTACTGACATTGCGTGGTACCAGCACGCCACTGATTTATCGGGACTCCATTATTGCCGGCTTTGCCAATGGCCGCGTTATCAGCTTTGAGCTGGACACCGGTGCGGTACGCTGGAATACCCGCGTGACAGTGGCCAAAGGTGACTCAGAAATTCAACGCATTATCGATATCGATGCCCCGTTGCTGGAACACAACGGCTTAATTTATGCCGTGAGCTATCAGGGTAAAATTGCTGCTATTGATCCGGCTTCCGGTCGCCGCTTATGGGCCAATGATGCCTCCAGTTATGCGGGGATGTCATTGGGCTTTGGTAATATCTATGTGGTGGGTGAAGATGGCAGTGTGACTGCTTTCGAAAAGAATGGCCAGGGTGCACGTTGGGCACAAACCGTTCTTGAACGCCGCAAACTTACCGGTTCAGCGATACTTAGCAGTTACGTTATAGTCGGTGATGTTGAAGGTTACCTGCATGCCCTATCGCAGGTTGATGGTCGTATCGCAGCCCGTACCAAAGTTGATTCCGATGGTATTCAGGTCGATTTGCAAACGGTCGACGATATGTTGCTGGTCTATTCCAACGGCGGCAAACTAGTCATGTATAAGCTAGAAGAAAAATCCAGCGGCTGGTTCTAATCCAGCCCATTCCTAAAAAGTTTTTAACGGTTATTCCCCTATGGTTCCAGTAATTGCTTTGGTAGGTCGTCCCAATGTCGGTAAATCGACATTGTTTAACCGCCTGACCAAAACCCGTGATGCGCTGGTAGCCAACTTGCCCGGGTTAACCCGCGATAGAAAATACGGTGATGCCCAAGTTGGTGATCGTCATTTTATTGTGATTGATACCGGTGGTATTACAGGGGAAGAAGAGGGCATTGATGCGGCAATGGCAGAGCAGTCCATGCAGGCTGTTGATGAAGCCGATGCGGTATTTTTTCTCTGTGACGCCCGCGCAGGTTTAACTGCTGGCGATGAAGTACTGGCCCAAAAACTGCGCCAATCCGATAAGCCGGTTTTTTACGTCGCCAATAAAATTGATGGCGTTGACCCCAATGTTGCCATGGCTGATTTTTACCAGCTGGGTATTCCGCATTTATATCCCATGACGGCAACCCACGGCAAAGGTGTGCGCAACCTTATCGACGATATGATGTCGCATTTCCCCAAGCCGGAAGTAGATGAGGAAGACGAGCAGCGACGCGGCACCAAAATCGCCATAATAGGTCGTCCCAATGTTGGTAAATCAACGTTGGTTAATCGCCTTTTAGGCGAAGAGCGTGTTGTTGTTTACGATCATCCCGGAACAACCCGCGATAGTATCTATATAGATTATGAACGTGAAGGCGAAGCCTACACCTTGATTGATACCGCCGGTGTACGTCGCCGTAAAAATGTTAAAGAAGCGGTAGAAAAATTTTCCATTGTTAAAGCACTTAAAGCGATTGATGACGCTAATGTGGTTGTTTTGGTGATGGATGCCCAGGAAGGCCTGGTGGACCAGGACTTGCATTTATTAGGGCAGGCTATCGATGCTGGCCGTGCTTTGGTGATTGCCTTAAATAAGTGGGACGGTTTGGATGCCGACCATAAACAATGGGTCAAAAATGAATTAGAACGCCGCTTACAGTTTATCGACTTTGCTGAAATTCATTTTATTTCTGCAATGCATGGTACAGGTGTTGGGCATTTGTATGAGTCTGTTGACAGTGCTTATGAATCCTCAATAAGAAGTCTGCAGACTAATAAACTAACCCAGATACTGGAAGGCGCGGTGTTTGATCACCAGCCGCCAATGATCAATGGTCGCCGTATTAAATTACGTTACGCCCATGCCGGTGGTTCAAACCCGCCGATTATTGTTATTCACGGTAATCAAACCGCCAAAGTACCCAATGCCTACCGTCGTTATCTGGAAAAAGTCTTTCGCCGCGAGCTTAAATTAATTGGCACACCAATCCGTATTGAATTTAAAGGCACTGAAAATCCTTTTGCAGAAAAGGACACCAGTAGCACCAAGCGTCAACAGGAACGTAAGGCCAGGGTAAAAAACCAGGCTGGCAAGCGCATAAGCCAAAAAAACAAAAAGTAGTTTCTATTCAGAAGACAGCAAATTGCAGGCAGTATTAATATACAACCGTCATTTCCATATACAACCGTCATTCCCATATACAGCCGTCATTCCCGCGAAGGCGGGAATAACAGCATAAGCATGCAGGCTGGATTCCCGCCTTCGCGAGAATGACATATCTGAGAGAGATACAATGTCTATAACCTGGGACTACCCTCAGTCCTTTATACTTCCGGTACAAGTTGAACAGCATCATATCGATGATCTTAATCATACCAATAATGGTGTCTATACCGGTTGGTGTGAACAGATAGCTTGGGCGCATTCTGCTGAACTGGGTTTAACGGGTAAAGATTACCGCGAGTTAAATATTGCCATGGCTATTCATGAGGCCAACTATCAATATCTTGCCCCGAGCTTTTTGGGTGAAGATATTGCAGTGGCTACATGGCTTACCGCTTGTGATGGGCGCTTAACCATGCAGCGCAGTTTTCAAATGATAAACCAAAAAACTGGCCAAACCCTTTTTCGTGGGCAGTGGCAATTGGTTTGTATTAATTTATCGACCAACAAACCCACTCGAATGCCAAAGATTTTTATTGATACATATGTCTCTGCGGTTGTAACTGACTGAATCAAGTTATAGGCGATGACGCAGTCGGCCAGGTTTAGTAGTTAGATAACTCATATTATTATTTTTTTAAATATACCCTGATTTGATTAGAGCTTAATAATGTTTTGCATTTTAGTGCTATTTAACTAAGCTAGGTATAAGTACCTATATCGGTTGGATTGTCCTTTTGATGGACCCGTGGGAGCGATGAGGTATTAAGGCTAACATGAGGTTAGTGGCTCAAAGGATGATAAGTAATGGATAGAGTGCTATTAGCTGGCTTGGTTTTTGTAGTTTCCTGCGTTTTGCACGCTTGCAACCCAGTCAGCCACCAAACTACCGCCAATATTCCCGTCGCTAAAACCACCGCCGAAGTCCTCGACTTCTGCGAATTAACCCTGGAGCAGCTTAGTAAACTTCCTGTAGTGTTGTAGTAGTGGTGTCGCTGATTACTTAAACATTGTGCCGTTATTGGCTGCTAAGTCGCGTAGTGTGTCAGTAGGGTAATAGAGAGGCCCCAGTTCCTTATACTGATCGGCTTTTTCAACAAACGCGGCGAGCCCCATATTTTCAACATAGCGGATAGCGCCGCCTTTAAAGGGCGGGAAGCCGACACCAAAGATAAGAGCCATATCCAAATCGTTAGCACTGTCAACAATGCCCGCTTCTAAGCAGCGAATAGATTCAAGGCAAAAGGGCAGCATTAGGCGATCGATAATTTCTTCTTCGCTAAACTCTTTCGGCGCATCGACATGGGGTGCCAGTAGTTTTTTTGCTGGCTCGTCATTAGTTTTGCATAACTTGCCGCGCTCGTCTGGCTCATAGTTATAAAAGCCTTTGTGGTTTTTCTCGCCGAGGCGATCATTTTCCAACATGACTTGTAATGCTGTTTTATAGGTTTGGCTCATACGATCAGGGAAGCCTTCGGCCATCACGGCTCCGGCGTGAACACCGGTATCAATACCGACAACATCCGATAAATAAGCGGGGCCCATTGGCCAGCCAAATTTCTCAGCGACCCTGTCGATTGCCACAAAGTCAGCCCCCTCTTTAACCAGTGAAACAAAACCGGCAAAGTAGGCAAATAGAATACGGTTAACCAGAAATCCGGGGCAGTCATTAACCACTACCGGTTTTTTCTTCATTGCCAGTGCATAGTTAACGGTTCTGGCGATAGCTGCATCGCTGGTTTTTTCGCCACGGATAATTTCAACCAATGGCATTTTATGTACCGGGTTAAAAAAGTGCATGCCACAGAAGTTCTCCGGACGCTTTAATGCACGGGCTAGTTTAGTGATAGGTATAGTGGAGGTGTTAGATGTCAGGATGGTGTCTTCACTAATCAAACTTTCGACTTCTGCGAGTACCGCTTTTTTAACTGCTGCGTTTTCAACTACAGCTTCAACAACCAGGTCGGCCTGATCAATACCATCATAGCTCAGCGTCGGTGTAATCATATTCAGCGTTGCAGTCATTTTATCGGTAGTTAAACGGCCGCGTTTAACCTTACTGGATAAGAGTTTGGCCGCTTCATTCATGCCCATATCAATACCGGCTTGAGCGATATCTTTCATAATAATTGGCGTGCCGGTTGAAGCGGACTGGTAAGCGATACCGCCACCCATAATGCCGGCACCTAATACGGCAGCGCGTTCTACCGGTGTATTATCAGAGGCATAGCCTTTAGCTTTTTTAGTCAGAGCCCGCTCACTCAGAAACAGGTTGACCATATTACTGGTGATTTCCATTTTGCTGAGTTTAACGAAGGCTTCGATTTCAAACTTGATCGCATCATCACGGCCGAGTTTGGACGATTTCTCTATGGTATTTACCGCATACAAGGGCGCTTTGTGGTGGCGGCCAGCCTGTTGGCCAATCAACGCTTTAGCCGTAGTGAAGGCCATCGTGTTTTCAATGTCGTCTAATGGCAATGGTGATGTTTTTTGCTTGCGGATGGCGGCAATATCAAAGTCTCCGTTAAGGGCTTTTTGTAATACATCCATAGCCGCAGCATCCAGCTGATCGGCTTCAACCACCGCATCAACTATACCCGCTGCCAAAGCAGCAGGGGCCTTATTGTCTTTACCGGTGGCAATCCATTCAACGGCATTGTCGATACCAATAAGGCGTGGTGCACGAAAGGTACCGCCACAAACGGGGGTAATACCCAGTTTGACTTCCGGGAAGCCCATTTTGGCATTGCTGTCCATAACCCGAAAATCTGTGGTCAATGCCATTTCCAGACCGCCGCCAAGGGCCAGGCCATTGATGGCAGTGACAGTAGGGAAAGGCAGGTCTTCAAATACAGAGAAGACAGCACTTCTCTGATGTAACTCCGCTGCAATTTCTTCTTCGGAGAGCTGGAACAAATCGTCAAATTCACTGATGTCTGCACCGACAATAAAGCTATCTTTATTGCTGCGAACTAACAGGCCTTTGATATCGCTGGCCTGACTTAGCTGCTGACTGACTTCCTTTAATTCGCCGAGGGTAAGTTGGTTAAACTTATTGACTGACTCGCCCTGTAAGTCAAATGTTAGCGTTGCGATATTATCATTAACATCGATGCTAATAGCTTCACCTTTATAATTCATTACCACAAGTTCCTGGTTATTGGTGTGTATAGGTAAGGCCTGGTTTAAAACGGGTTTACAGCATCATCTAACAGGTTCTCTACACCCGAGGTCATCGTTAAAGTCAATGACGCGGTACGGGGTAGTAAACGCTGGAAGTAGAAGCGAGCTAAATAGACTTTGGCGTCATAGAACTCTTGTTCGGTTGTGCCTGTTGCTAATTTAGCCTTGGATATTTTTGCGGATCTTGCAAATAAGAAAGCGTAAAGAACGTAGCCTGAGTACATTAAGTAATCTACACAGGCGGCATTGATTTCTTCAGGGTTGCTCATGGCTGAAACACCAATCTGCTCTGTTAGTGTCTGCCACTCAGCGAGAAGGGTCTTAAGCGGGTTGATAAACTCAGCCATTTCTTCATCAGTGGTGTTATCACAGAATTCACTAATGGGGCTGATTAGATCTTGCAGCAATTTGCCGCCAGTCATAATCACTTTACGGCCCAGCAGGTCTAATGATTGTATGCCAGTGGTGCCTTCATACAGCATAGAAATACGGCTATCGCGAACATTTTGTTCCATACCCCATTCCTGAATATAACCGTGGCCACCAAAGATCTGTAAACCCAGGTTGGCGGATTCAAAACCGGTTTCGGTCATAAAGGCTTTGGCAATAGGCGTTAATATGGCCAATAGGTTTTCAAAGCGTTCTTTCTCTTCGTCGTCTTTGGCTTGTTGAGACATATCGTCAAATAAGGCGATATAGTAAATCAACATTCTGCCGCCTTCGGAAAAGGCTTTTTGTGTTAACAGCATTCTTCTAACGTCTGGGTGAACGATAATAGGGTCAGCTGCTTTTTCTGGTGCTTTGGCGCCAGATAGCGCGCGCATTTGCAAACGCTCTTTAGCATAGGCTAAAGAGTTTTGGTAAGACAGTTCAGCGTGGGCCAAGCCTTGCATAGCGGTGCCGATACGAGCTGAGTTCATAAAGGTAAACATACAGTTAAGGCCGCGGTTTTCAGGGCCAAGCAAGTAACCTTTAGCACCGTCAAAATTCATCACGCAAGTAGCGTTACCGTGGATACCCATTTTGTGTTCCAGAGAACCACACTCAAGACTATTGCGCTCGCCGATTGAACCATCATCGTTGACATTAAATTTGGGAACAATAAACAGTGAAATCCCTTTGGTGCCTTGAGGAGCTCCCGCTAGACGAGCGATAACAATATGCACAATATTTTCTGTCATATCGTGCTCGCCAGAAGAAATAAAGATTTTAGTACCGCTGATATTGTAACTGCCGTCATCGTTCGGTTCGGCTTTTGTACGTAGCATGCCCAGGTCAGTACCACAGTGAGGCTCGGTCAAACACATAGTGCCTGTCCATGAGCCATCAGTTAACTTATGCAGATACTTTTGTTTTTGCTCATCGGTGCCGTGTTCAGTGATGGTATGACAAGCGCCGTGTGATAGTCCTGGATACATAGACCATGACCAGTTAGCTGTACCGGCCATTTCGCTGACGGCCAGTGCCAAAGATTTAGGTAAGCGCTGACCGCCAAATTCTTCAGGCGCTTCTAATGAAGACCAGCCACCGTCAATATACTGTTGGTAGGCTTCTTTAAAGCCATCAGGAGTGGTGACTTTGCCGTCTTTAAGTGTACAACCTTGTTTATCACCAACGCTGTTAAGTGGTGCCAGTACGTTTTCACAAAACTTGGCGCACTCTTCCAATATCGCACTGGATAAGTCGTTGCTAACTTCGCTCCACTGTGGGTTGTTGGCATAGATTGAATCCAAACCAAGTAACTCATTGCGAACAAATTCCAAGTCTCTTAATGGGGCTTTGTACTGGCTCATATGATCTTCCTCATTGCTATACAGAACATAATATTTCAGGTGGCATAGCTTCTGCCATTGTTAAAGGCTTAACAATGGCTATTCATAGCAATAATTATTGCAAAATCAACCAAATAAGTCGGAAATCCACAGGGTCAGGGGTCAGGGGTCAGACGGATTCTTGCAGGCTGCTTTTAGCCAGTAGTTGTTTGCGATACTCGCCGGGGGGTAGACCTGTCCACTTTTTAAAGGAACGGTAAAAGGTACTTGGGTTTTCAAAGCTTAATAAATCAGAAATGGCGGTGGTGCTGATATCCGGGCAATTTAAATAGTGAATAGCGGCTTCCATGCGGGATTCATTTTTAAGCTGCTGAAAACTACAATCTTCCTGACCAAGCCGGCGATACAGAGTGGTTACCGATATATTAAAAAAGTCAGCGACTTCAATAGCGTTGGGGAAGTCTTCACCAATACTTTTGGCTAATAGGGATTTTACATAATGTGCCAGACCTTCATCAGGGTCTTTTTTAATTAAACTGTAATAGGGCGCTTTACGCATAAAGTCCTCAACGCTACTCTCATTTTGGACAATGGGATAGCTAAGATATTTTTTATGGAAGCGGTGGCCAATAAAATCATGGTCGTAGTGGTGGCGGTATTTTTCTTTGGTGTTGGTGTCGGTGGCTGATTTATTAGTATCGTCACTGAAGCTGTAATAAATATCTTCAATGGGAACATGCTTGCCGATTACCCAGCTGTAAAAGCCATGCCAGGCTGACAGCGTAGAACGAATAGTGGCGGCAGAAGTTGTTTTAATGAGTGCATCAAACTCTTGCTGCTCTACACAGTCCAGTTTGCTGCCTTTGAAATAGACATAATCGCCATCCACTTCAATAATCGGTTTCACTTTAAAGCCGCGGCATAATTCAAAGAAGTCACCCGCTCTATTAATTGCGTGTTGCAGGTCTTTGCAGTGAACAATGCTTTGGCATAACAGGCGGATCGCGCCTTTGGGGACAGGGCCGCCACTGAGTAGTCCAAACCATTCGTCCTGGACCAGCTCAATAATATGGTGATAAAGCTCGCCGTATTGCAGTACTGAAATGGGGGTACCGTTGTCTATATCAGAGGCCTTAACACCAATATCGGCTAATAGCTGTTCCACATTACAATCACGATCAGCAGCAATGGTTAACATGGTATTAACGAAGTGGGCCGGGACGGTCAGTTGTGTACTTTCCATAGGGTTCCAGGGTTTGTTTCTAGTCTTTGTAATATCTGATGATAGTAAAGGATTTGGCGGTAGTTACCAAGCTATAGCCCCCATTCATTGGAGTTGAAGTAAATAGACAAAGCTACTGAATACCAGCACGCTTTTTACTAATCCGCCCTAAATTAGCTGCATGCAAACTACTGATATAGAGCCAATCATCAGTTTCTACGGCTCCGGTATTGGTGTGGTACATGCCTTTGGGGTCTTGTAGGGATGTGAGCACATTGCCATCTTTATCCATCGCAAATACATGACTGTAGGCTTGTGCAGCTGGCGACATAGATTTAGGGAGTCGCTGTAAGATTTTGCGCATAAGTGGGACACTGGACATAGTATCTAGCTCCTTGTTACGTGGTGAAACTAACCCGACCCAGAAACGTCCAGCACGCCCCCGAACAATATTGTCTGGGAAACCGGGCAAGTTATCGATGAGGATATCTGAGGTGCCGGCCTTTTCTCCTTGAAGCCAGTATTTATGGATCCGGTAAGAACCGGTTTCAACAACAAAGACAAAACTACTATCTTCCGCAGTAGCTACACCGTTAGCAAAATTAAGACCGTCAATAACAACGTGTGTAGTTTGATCGGCGGGGTTGTAAACCAGCAGTCGGCCATGGCCGCCATGTTCTAATATATCCAATAAGCTGGAAGGATAAGTACCGCCGTATTTTTCTGCGCCAAATTTACCAGAGGCATCACTAAAGTAGATTTTTCCATCGGCGGTGATATCGAGATCATCGATATATTCCAGTGGCAGGCCATCGTAGCTATTGGTTAATAATGTGAGTTCGCCATCCAATGACATGCTTAGCAGGCCTTTATAGGCATCGGCGATGATTAGATTGTTGTTAGCATCAACGGCAAGACCTAGGGGGCTGCCTAGAGTATTAACGACTTTGGTGATGACGCCGGTACTTTCATTATAGCGAAGAATCCAGCCTTCACGGGTAGCCATATAGATCTCTCCATTGATTAAGGCTAAGCCTTCAGGTCCATGGGTATCGCTGAGTTCTATTTCTTCTATGTCTTTTAGCAGATCGTTTTGCTGGAAGGAGCCTGTATAGCCCTGACTGACCGGTGCATCCCAGCTTACGGGGTCTATGGCGACTGGCCAAAATAATAAATAAGTAAATAGGGTAGTAATAACGACCAGGCAGGCTTTTAACACAATGACTTTCCTGTAATTTTTTGATGGCTTAGTTTTCTATCGAGTCTACTAAGCCTGCTGTTAGGATGGAAATATCTTCATTGCTAATCACGTAAGGAGGAATGGTATAAATCAGTTTACCAAACGGTCGTACCCAAATTCCTCGATCAACCAGTTTCTTCTGTATGGCAGCCATATCAACGGGCTGTTTTAACTCGATCACCCCGATACTTCCCAACACTCTGACATCGGCAACATTATCCAGATCTTTCGCTGGTGAAAGCCCTTTTGATAATTGAGTTTCTAAATTATTAACCACTGATTGCCAATCCTGGGATAATAATAATTGAACGCTGGCATAAGAAATTGCAGTGGCCAGGGGATTGGCCATAAAGGTTGGGCCGTGCATCAATACGCCGGCTTCGCCTTCGCAGATACCGGTGGTGACTTTATCGTTACAGAGTGTTGCGGCTAGCGATAAATAGCCTCCGGTTAAACATTTACCCACACAGAGGATATCGGGTTCTATATCGGCATGTTCACAGGCAAATAATTTACCCGTACGACCAAAGCCTGTAGCAATTTCATCAGCAATCAATAACACATCATATTGATCACAAAGCTGCCGTACCCGTTTCAAATATTCCGGCGAATAAAAATTCATCCCGCCAGTACCTTGCACAATCGGTTCAAGAATAACTGCGGCTAGATATTGATGGTTTTCTTCAATCAGGGTTTTAAAACTACTAATATCCTCTTCATCAAATTCCTCACCAAATTTCGTGCGAGGTTTCTCCGCAAAAAGATGCTTGGGCAATACCTCGCTAAACATATGGTGCATACCTGTTACTGGGTCACAGGTTGCCATTGCGCCAAAAGTATCGCCGTGATAACCATTCTTAAGAGTGAGCAGTTGATGCTTTTCTTTACGGCCTACGGAGTACCAATACTGAATAGCCATTTTGATAGCGACTTCAACAGCCACAGAGCCAGAGTCACTAAAGAAGACTTTGTTTAACGAAGCTGGGGTGATATCGACCAATAGCTTGGCCAGCTTAACGGCGCTGGGGTGAGTAATACCGCCAAACATCACATGGGACATATCTTCCAGTTGATCTTTAGCTGCCTGATTCAGCACAGGGTGGTTGTAGCCATGAATAACCGACCACCAAGACGACATACCATCAATCAACTCAGCCCCATCGGCCATTTTCAGTCTAACTCCTTCGGCAGAGACAATCGGATAAACCGGCGGCGCATCAATCATAGAGGCATAGGGATGCCAGATATGTGCTTTATCAAGAGCGAGTAGTTGTTCGGTACTAAGCGTATTGTTATCGCTCATGCATGGGTCATCCCGTAGAAAGATCAGAGGCGCTATTGTAGGCAAAGCCGAAGCCTGTTTAAATCACTTTCAGGAAGTAATATCGATTAATTCAATGGAAAGGAGTCCGTCGCTATGCCTACTTTAACTAATAAGACGCCAATGCCGCAAAACGCAGTAGACCTATTAAACAGCCTTTACGGCTATGACAGCTTTCGCGGTCATCAGGCGGAGATTATTGACCATATCACCGCGGGTCACGATGCTTTAGTCCTTATGCCCACCGGCGGCGGTAAGTCGCTGTGTTATCAAATTCCGTCTCTATTGCGTGAGGGTGTCGGGATTATTATTTCCCCGTTAATAGCCCTGATGCAGGATCAAGTGGATGCTATGCAGCAGTTGGGGGTAAAGGCGGCGTTCTTGAACTCAACCTTATCCGTCAATGACCAGAACTTTATCGAGCAACAGCTATTAGCTGGGGAGCTGGATTTACTTTATATCGCCCCAGAGCGTTTGGTACAGGAGCGTACGCTGGATTTATTGGGCCGTTGCCAGTTGGCGTTATTGGCTATTGATGAGGCCCATTGTGTATCCCAGTGGGGGCATGACTTCAGGGCGGATTATTTATCTTTAAGCGTGTTATCTGAGCGTTTTCCCCAGACCCCCAGAATCGCACTGACTGCCACCGCTGATATGCGCACTCGGCAGGAGATCATTGAGCGGCTGGCTTTAACCGGGGCTAATTCCTATATCAGTGGATTTGACCGACCCAATATCCGCTATGCCATTGCTAACAAAACCTCACCGCGTAAGCAGCTAACGGCGTTTTTACAGCAACGCAAAAACGAGGCGGGGATTGTTTATTGTTTATCCCGTAAAAAGGTGGAAGATACCGCTGCCTGGTTAACCCAGCAGGGCTTTACCGCATTGCCCTACCATGCGGGCTTGTCACCCCAGCTTCGGGAAACTCATCAAAGCCGATTTTTACGTGAAGATGGTGTCATTATTGTGGCCACCATAGCCTTCGGTATGGGGATTGATAAGCCGGATGTGCGTTTTGTTGCGCATTTGGATTTACCCAAAAGTATTGAAGCCTATTACCAGGAAACGGGCAGGGCAGGCCGCGATGGTCTGCCCTCCGAAGCCTGGATGGTTTACGGCTTGCAGGATGTGGTGCGATTACAGCAAATGCAGCAGCAGTCTAATGGCTCTGAACAGTTTAAACGGGCTGAGCGGCATAAGTTGGATGCGATGCTGGGTTTATGTGAAGTCACCAGCTGTCGGCGTCAGGTGTTATTAAATTATTTTGCTGATGAAGCCCCGGACCACTGTGGCAATTGTGATAACTGCCAAATCCCCCCCGAAACCTGGGATGCCAGTGAGTCAGCACAAAAGTTATTATCCTGCGTCTATCGAACCGGCCAACGTTTTGGTGTGGTGCATGTATTGGATGTGTTGTTGGGCAAAGAAACCGCCAAGGTGTTACAGCATGGCCATCAACAATTGAGTACCTTTGGTATTGGCAGCGATATTCATGAGGCGCAATGGCGCTCAGTGGTTCGTCAGCTGGTGGTGCGCGGTTTATTGCGAGTTGATCTTGAAGGTTATAGCGCTCTGCAATTGACCGATATTTGTCGGCCAGTATTAAAAGGCGAGCAGTCTTTGCATTTACGTAAAGAAGAATTTAAAGCGCCTTCGACGAAAAAAACCAGTAAAAAATCCCCTAAAAAATCACTGGTTAAGCCTGAACACCAACAATTATTTGATGATCTACGCGAGTGCCGTAAACGCTTAGCCGAAGAATATAATGTACCGCCTTATGTTATTTTCCATGATGCGACGTTAAAAGAAATGCTGGAAGTTAGGCCTATGTCGCGGTTGGATTTACTGACGATTACTGGTGTCGGTGAAAGCAAATTAGATAAGTACGGCAATGACTTTATTGATGTGATTTGCAGTCATGCTGAAGCAGGTTTAGCGTGAATCTCTTTCAGCGTTTAGTGCAGCAACAACAATCTCAACAATTATCGCTGGACCAATCCTTTGATTATCATATTAAACGGATGCGCAGGAAAACTATTGCCCTGCATGTGTTACCTGACGCATCGGTTGAGGTGCGCGCACCCAAGTGGGTGCCCAAATATGAGATTGTCGATTTTGTTGAGCAGCGCTCAGACTGGATTGTTGAACAACGCCGTGAAGCCTTGGCCAGGCTTGCCCTCGAACCCACGTTACAACAGGGTCAGTATCACCCCTATTTAGGCCAGCGTTATCCCTTGCATATTATTGAAGGGGCGAGAGCCCAGGTATCTTTTAGCGATAGCGTTATTGTGGTGTCGGTAAGGGATAAAAATAACCCTGCCCAGATAGAAAAAGCCATGAATCGCTGGTATCGGCAGGAGGCGGAAGCGATTTATGAGGAGCGCCTGTTCGCCTGTTTTGAGTCGTTTCCAGGCTGGTTTCAGGATAAGTATGTGATGCCGGAGGTTACTGTTAGAAAAATGCGTCGCCGCTGGGGTAGTTGTTCCAGCAGGGGTGAGATTACATTGAATTTATCACTGATTAAAATGCCAGTTGAGTGTATTGATTATGTGATCACCCATGAGTTATCACACTTGGAAGAGTTCCACCACGGTAAGACCTTTTACCGCCTGTTAGACCATGTGATGCCAGATTGGCGTGAACGTGAGTTACTGATTGAAGACCTTTCGTAACTACTCCTATACCTACCCCCACCCCTGTCATTCCCGCGCAGGCGGGAATCCAGGCTGCATGCTTAGGCTGTTATTTCCGCTAAGGCGGAAATCTACAGCGCTGGATTCCCGCCTGCGCGGGAATGACGGGGGGTTAGGGATAGCTTAACGCCATAGCTACAGTAATTCCTTCAAATGAGGTAATACGTTTCTCAGTATCAGTGGCTGAGCAACGGCGGTGGGGTGAATGCCGTCTTTTTGCATCAAAGCGGGTATTAAAGCGATATCCTCAAGCAAAAAAGGTAACAATTCAGCATCATATTTTTGGGCTATTTTGGCAAAGCTATCGTAAAACTGTTGAGTGTAGCGAGGTCCGTAATTAGGGGGTATTTGCATCCCGACCACTAAAACTTTGGCATTGGCCTGTTTTGACAGGCTAACCAATTGGTCGAGGTTGCCCCGCAAGGTCTTGATAGGGTAGCCCCTGAGGCCATCGTTGCCCCCTAATTCGATAATCACGATATTAGGCTGATGGTTGGCTAATAGCTTAGGTAGTCGTGACAGACCGCCGCCGGTGGTCTCACCGCTGATACTGGCATTGATCACCTCATAGTCAGCTTCAGGGTGGTCGTTGATAAAATGTTGGTCTAGCAGGTGAACCCAGCCATCTTCACGGGCGATACCAAAGGCGGCACTGATACTGTCGCCAAGTACCATAATTGACACTGGCTTATCGGTATCATTAGCCCATACTGGCAGTGTTAGAGCGAACAGGCTAATGGCTACAATGGCGTTTCTAGTGAATTGTTTGAAACCTGGCAACATAGCAAACAACATAGCAAACCTTAATTATTAAGATGACTGTAATGATAAACGCACAAAATATTGAAAAAACCGTAGCAACCTCCGAAGGTTCCCTGTGCATATTGAAAGGGATTGATCTGGAAATCAAGCAGGGGGAAACATTGGCTATTGTTGGTTCTTCCGGTTCCGGTAAATCTACCCTGCTAGGACTATTGGCAGGGCTGGATGTTCCTGGCAAGGGTTCTATTACTCTGGCTGGCAGGGATATTACCAGTTTGACCGAAGATGAGCGCGCAACGGTCCGCGCGGATTTGGTGGGTTTTGTTTTTCAGTCTTTCCAGTTGTTACCCAGTTTAACGGCTTTAGAAAATGTTATGTTGCCCGCCGAGTTAAAGGGTGTGGCGGGTGCTCGCGGTCTGGCTGAAAAATATCTACAGCGTGTTGGCCTTGATCATCGCTTTAATCATTACCCCAAACAACTGTCCGGCGGTGAGCAGCAGCGGGTAGCTTTAGCCCGGGCCTTTGCTTCACAGCCACACATTTTATTTGCCGATGAACCCACCGGTAATTTGGATACCGCCACCGGGACTCAGGTGATTGACCTATTGTTTGAGCTCAATCGTGAAGAGGGCGCAACGCTGGTGCTGGTTACCCATGAGCAGCGTTTAGCTGATCGCTGCCAGCGCAGCATACAGTTAGAGGGCGGTGAAATTGTTGCCGATAAGCGTAATAAACCCAGTGTTGTAGTTTCAGCTTCGGGCCAAAATTAATGTTTGCCTTGCGTTTATTATGGCGCGATTGGCGAGGCGGTGAGCTCGGTATATTAGCGTCGTCCATTGTTCTTGCCGTGGCTATTGTTACCGGTATTTCACTATTTGCCGACCGTTTACAGCAGGGTATTGTCGCCCAGAGCAGCAGCTTTCTCGCTGCCGATAGAGTGCTGCAAAGCCCGGCCCCTGTTGATAATCTTTGGCTGCAGCAGGCTGAAAGAGAGGGCTTACAGCAAGCCGAGATCTTAAGCTTTCAGTCAATGGTGTATGCAGGAGAAGAGGTAGATGCCACCATGCAGCTCACCTCTGTTAAAGCGGTTAGTAACCATTATCCGCTGCGAGGGCAGTTGGAAGTCAGTGATGAGGCTTTTGGTAGCAGTATTAAAACCACCGCATCACCTCCCCGGGGGGAAGTGTGGTTAGACCCTCGTTTATTACCTTTAATGAACCTTGAAATTGGCGATGCTCTATATGTTGGCGAAGCCAAACTACTTATCAGCAAAGTTGTCGTTAATGAACCGGACCGTGGTGGCAATGGTTTTGTTTTGGGCGCCCGTGTATTGATGAATATTGCGGATATTCCCGCCACGGATATTGTCCAGCCGGGTAGTCTTGTTGAATATCGCTATCTCTTTGCCGGTGAGGCCGACGCATTATCCCGCTATGGGGAATGGGTCAAGGGGCAAATGCAGCCTTCCCATAAATGGTTAAACCTTAAAGATACCCAACCTGGAATATCCCAGTCCCTGCAGCGGGCAGAGCAATTTTTACTGTTGGCGGGGGCACTGGGGGTAGGGCTTGCGGGTATCGCCATTGCTCTTGCCGCCAGGCGTTACAGCGAGCGCCACTATGACTATGTGGCAATAATGAAATCCCTGGGCGCCACCTCTGCCCGGGTAATGAGAATTTATATCGGTAATTTACTGTTACTCGCTACGATCGCTTTGTTAGTTGGTTGTGCTTTTGGCTGGTTAATACAGGAAATGTTTATCCTGATTTTGCAGGACTATTTTGATGTAACTTCAACGCCGGAGATTACCCTGCGTCCGTTTATTATCGGTTCAGTCACGGCATTGGTTTGTTTGCTGGCTTTTGCTTTACCGCCGTTATTAAGTTTACAGGGAACTTCACCACTGCGCGTATTGCGCCGGGACCTGCCTAATAGTGGCCTTGGCAATGTGCTTACCTACGGCATTGGCGTGTCCGGTATTGGCCTGCTTATGTTCTGGTATAGCGGCAACCTCACCTTGACTATGGCGGTGTTGGCTGGCGTTGGTTTAACCTTTGTGATTGTTGGTGTGTTTGCCTGGTATTTACTGCGGGGCACTGCCAGGGTAGGTATGCAGGCGGGTAGCAGTTGGCGTTTGGCCCTTGCTTCCATGCGTCGTCGCGGTTTTCAAAATGCGGTGCAGTCGGTGATTTTTTCTTTGGCCATTATGCTGTTGTTATTGCTGGCATTGATACGCAGCTCTTTAATCGAAGAGTGGCAGGTACAACTACCTGAAGGTACACCCAACCATTTTTTGGTCAATGTTGCCAAACACGAAGTCACTTCGCTACGAACCCTATTGGCTACGAACCAATTGGAAACTGAGCCCATCTACCCAATGGTAAGGGGCCGCTTAACCCGAGTGAATGATGAAACTGTGGCTAAACGTGCCAGCAGGACTGACCCTACTGCGCAAAATAGTCTTGATCGTGAACTGAGCTTAAGCTGGTCGAAAACTTTGCCTAACGATAATATTATTGTGGAAGGGGAGTGGTGGAGCGAAGGCTCTACCGCGGCGGAAGTCTCCATGGAAAAAAATCTGGCCCAGCGTTTGCAAATTAATACTGGCGACAAAATGGAATTCCTTATTGGCAGTGAGCGCCTGGTGGTAACAGTCACCAGTATTCGCGAGCTGGATTGGGATACCATGAAGCCTAATTTCTATATGCTGTTTCCCCCTGGTTTGCTCAACCAGTATCCCGCTACTTATATGACCAGCTTTTATTTACCGTCGGGACAAAAGCATTTTTTAAATCAGTTTCTGCGAGAATTTCCCACTATTACTGTGATTGAAATGGATTCGGTGATTAAGCAAATCCGTAGCATTATTACTCAGGTCAGTAGTGCGGTTGAATTAGTGTTGGGTCTAATTATTGTCAGCGGCTTATTGGTATTGATTGCCAGTGTGCAGGCCAGTCTTGATAGCCGCTATCAGGAAAGCGCTGTTTTAAGAACTCTGGGTGCAAAAAGAGAATTAGTCTTGGGCAGCCTGGTGATTGAATTTTCTTCACTGGGTTTATTGGCTGGTTTTCTGGCAGCGTTCTCGGCTGAATTGTCAGTCTATGGCTTGCAAGAATATCTGTTGCGTATGGATTATGTCTTTCATCCCTGGGTCTGGTTGGTTGGTCCTTTATTCGGGGCGATACTCATAGGCATCGCCGGTTATGTCACTTGCCGTAAAGTGGTTAATACACCACCAGTAGAAGTCTTGAGGGAGATATAACAGTTGAGCGGTACTGGCAAATTCAGTACCATCGCGACTTCATTCTAACGGACGGTAGATAATGTCTCGCCATAATCAGGTTTTCTTTGTTGTTGTTCTTTTAGCGTGTGCCATCGGTTTTTATTTGGTATCAAACGTCGACAAAACTTCACTGCCCGATGTGGCACCCAAAACGGCTTTTATCGGTGAGCCAACGCTTCCTGACTTTAGTCAATACACTCAAGTCAAAGAAAAAAAATCAGCCTTCTTCGCTTTTGTCTTACCGTTGGTCGAGCAGGAAAATCAACGTATAACGGCTTTGCGAGTTGAACTTGCCAGTTTGCAAAATAAGGTGGACAACTTAACCCGCGATGAGCAGGACTGGTTGCAAGAGTTGGCAGGGTTTTATCGTATAAAAGATGCCTCTGCTGATTATGCCACTGTGATTGAAGATCTACTGATCAAGGTTGATACTATTCCACCTTCTTTGGCGCTATCACAATCAGCTAACGAATCAGCTTGGGGGACATCGCGTTTTGCGGTTAAGGGCAATAATTTATTTGGCCAGTGGTGCTTTAAAAAAGGTTGCGGGATTGTACCTGGCAGTCGAGATACAAATGCCTCCCATGAAGTGGCCAGGTTTGCTAACCCACGGCAGTCGGTACAAAGCTATATCCATAACCTTAATACCAACCAAGCCTACCGTGAATTGCGCGCCCTGAGGGCCAGTAAGCGAAATCAGGATAAGCTATTTTCTGGTAACTTATTAGCCCAGGGCTTGCTCAGGTATTCCAGTCGCGGTGAGGCCTATGTGGATGAATTGCAGCAGATGATCAGGATCAATAACCTTGAGTAGTAAGCATAGGCTAAGTAATGCGGGCTTCCCGGCGGAGTTGTTGTCGCTGTAGGTAGGCGAATAATACAGGCAATAAATTCCTAGTTGTCCTGCAGTTGGCCTATCTGCATTATCAAGCTTCGTCAGCTAGCTTCTTATTAATAGAGAAGAACAGGTATAAAAATTATGACTGATATTACTAGCGATATTGTAATGAACCGATCCAATAACTTTGGCCCGGAAACCTTTGATAATCCAGCCGCAGAGCGA
>JAAELM010000203.1 GCA_024226635.1 Oceanicoccus sp.
CACATTACCAGGACTTACCAGTGGACGCCGATGCCGGCTACCAAACCTTTTGTGGCACCTGAACAACCCAACCTCATTCCCGCAAGCCCCCGTCATTCCCGCGAAGGCGGGAATCCAGACTGCATGTTTATGCTGTTATTTCCGCTAAAGCGGAAATTGACAGCACTGGATTCCCGCCTTCGCGGGAATGACGGGGGCTTGCGGGAATGAGGTTGGGTTGTTCAGGTGCCACAAAAGGTTTGGTAGCCGGCATCGGCGTCCACTGGTAAGTCCTGGTAATGTGCAGTGCCGGCAATAGCGCTATAGGGCGAGCGTAACACGGCCAAGATGGCTTTTGCTGCGTCGGCATTGCCGCTTGCCTCGCAGCTTGCCAGTACTTGTTCGATGTGATGGTTTCTGGGAATAACTACTGGGTTGTTTTGTTTCATTAACTCCTGGTCCGGAGAACTTCCGTCGCGCCAGCGCTTATACCAGTCGCCCAGTTTTTCCGAAAGATGTTCAGCAGCATCCGGATTGTCCAGCGATTGCGTTAGTTGCAAAAATGTTTCGGTATAGTCGAGCTTATCTCTATGCATAGTTTGCAATAGTTCGGTAGCCAACTCGCTGTCAGTATCAGCCATTCCCAGTTTTTTCCCCAGCATAGAAAAATAAGCTTGTTCAAATTTTTCCGGGAAAAGTTTTAATATCGATTCAGCCAGCTCAACCGCTTTTTTCTGCTCCGGGTGGATTAACGTTAGCAGACTTTCAGCCAGGCGAGTCATATTCCACCGCACAATATTAGGCTGATTGCCAAAGGCGTAGCGCCCTTGCGTATCAATAGAACTGTAAACCGTTGCGGGGTCATAAGCGCCCATCATAGCGCAGGGGCCGTAATCAATCGTCTCACCGGAAATGGCCATATTATCGGTATTCATAACGCCGTGAATAAAACCCACGCGCATCCATTCAATCACTAACAGGATTTGTTGTTCGATAACTGCCTGTAAAAATAACAGCGCTTTGTTGCCATCGGTCTGCCGATTAATTTCAGGGTAGTGCCGCGCAACCGAGTGATCCAACAGTGCTTGCAGTGATTGCAGATCTTCGCGAATCGCAAAATAAACAAAAGTGCCAACACGAATATGGCTGGCCGCTACGCGAGTTACTACTGCGCCGGGCTTTTCTTCTTCACGGTAAACCGGGTCGCCGGTGGCGACTACCGCAAGACAGCGGGAAGTAGGCACGCCTAAAAAAAACATAGCCTCACTCATAATATATTCCCGCAGAGCTGGCCCCAGTGCACAGCGGCCATCACCACCACGGGAGAAGGGGGTGCGGCCTGAGCCTTTCAGTTGGATATCAAAGCGCCGCTGGTGCCGGTCTAACACTTCGCCTAAGAGGTGCGCACGGCCATCACCCAGTTGTGGATTGAGCTGACCAAACTGATGCCCGCAATAGGCCAGTGCTATAGGGTCTGAGCCATCGACTAATTGATTGCCAGAAAATAACCGGGCTTGTAAGTCCGTGTCTTCGGTCAGGGGCGGGGCAATAGCCAGCCTTTCAGCTAGTGCTGAATTCCATAACAGTAGTGTGGGGTTAGAGGCGGCAGCAGGATGAATACGTTGATAAAATGCATCGCCGAGATCTTGATAGGTATTGGAAAATGTCAGCATAGTCTATTACTTCGGTAAATTTACCCTAATGATAATCTATCTTTAGCTGCACTGCTTATCAATGAGCTTCTGTATACCAGATTACTAGTCATTGTTTGCTAAATACCTGACGAATTAATGTCTAGGTATTCACCTGTCTGCATCTATCTATGCGGTAACGAATTCGGTTATTTTACAACTGAATAGTCATTAAGCGTTTAGTCATTAACCCTTCAGTAATTAACCTTTAAGTCATTAATTATGTGGATTGATAGCGATAACTTACTAACACCTACGGTAGGTATTACAGATAAATGGCAGCCTCTTAGTGAAGAGGTGTCGCTCCCTGTGTCTTTAGTCTTAAATGACGATAAAGATAAGCCAAGGGATGCATTGGCGGCTATCCATGAGAGCCTCAGATCTTCCACCCAGCTTTCAGAGCAGGAGGAGAAAAAACATTTTACCTGGTTGGGTGATTTGGTACAGCAGTTAGTGCTTGAATTGCTGCGGGACTCATCGGGCCGTGAATGGTTTACAACTTACCTGACTTCCGTAGCCTCCGATAAAAACCCTCTGGATCTGGGCTTGCGCACTAGTGAGCATCGCCTGTTAATGACGGATATAAAGCAGATTATTAAATCCTTGGACGGAAAGCCCCAGGTAGCTGATTTGGCCCGTCGTATTGAACGTTTAAACGATGGTCCTGCGGATATTGTTGACATCACAGAGCTAACGTTGATTGACTGGCCCCATCAATTAATTCTCGCCATTGCCCAGTCGCAGTATGCTATTAGCCAGCCGGGGCAGTGCTCCTCTTATTTAAAGGCTTTTTCCAACTATCTTGCTGCTATTCCTGAGTCTGGTGTTAGCAAGGTGCGAGATGAAAAAGGCACTCCCGGAAAACGTTTATTAACCCTGGTTAAAAACTATTACAAGTGCAGAAATTATCTGGTGCATCATAACCTCCGGCTTGTTTATCATGTAGCCAAAAAACATAGCCTGTCACCTGGTGAAATTCCGGATATATTTCAAGAGGGAGTATTTGGCCTAATTCGAGCGATAGAAAAATACCGCCCCCAGTCAGGTTATCGTTTTTCTACCTATGCCTATAATTGGGTCGATGCAAAAACCCGATTGGCACCGGTGCGTCATAAAGGGTTTATGCGCCTGCCGACATCCACCATCGCTGATTTAAACGTGTTGCGTCGCACAGCCACTGATTTACAAAGCCAAGGTAGTGTGGTTAATCCTGTCTCGGTGGCATCCAGCTGTGATTTATCAGAGTCTCGGGTTAAAACGCTGCTTGAATTAAACAACTTCGCGCTGTCCCTTGACCAGCCGCTATTGGACCGGGACCAGGAGATGACCTTGTCGGGTGTGATCGCAGATGCGGACCAGGAGGTTGAAGAGCAGGTTTGGGAAGGTGAGCTAAAAACTGTGGTAGACCAGCTACTAACCACATTGACTGACAGAGAAGCGTTTATTTTAATCCATCGCTTTGGGCTTAAGGGCGTACCTGCCCAGTCACTGGAGATAGTTAGCAGCAATATCGGCCTAAGCCGCGAGAGGGTCCGGCAGATTGAGAAAAAAATACTGGCCGAGCTAAGAGAGCTGGTCGAAAGCCAGCAAGTTGATATAAAAGATGGGCTATGGCTGACTCAATGATCTGAATAAGCCCTTGCTGCGTAAACCTACCTGTATAGTTACTGTAAAAACACAGGCTTAGGCATTTTCCAGTGAACAGCAAGCAAAATCTTCAACAAGCTTCCTACAGTATTGGTGTTGTCTCCAGACTAACCGGTATATCGGCCCATTGCCTGAGAATGTGGGAGCGCCGGCATGGTCTTGGCCCTTCCAGACGCACCGAAGGCGGCCAGCGCGAATACAGTAAAGTCGACCTGGATCATCTGTTTCTGGTTAAGCAGCTGGTTGATAGCGGTATGAGAATTAAAGATATAGCAGCTCTGCCGCAGAAGACACTAACACTCATTTCCAATAAACCCGCCAATGAAAGCATTGAAGTAAGCCAGTCTTTTAATACCGTTGTGATTGGTAAAGATTTTACTCAATTGTTTAACAAACATCCTAATCGATACCCCGCTTTAGCTGTTGAGTTTCCAGCTGTTTCAGTTGAACAATGGTTAAACAC
>JAAELM010000204.1 GCA_024226635.1 Oceanicoccus sp.
GCTGCGCCCCAATTAACGGTGAAGTTGCCATCGATATCGCGAGTGCCGTGGCTGTTGTTGGTGAAGGTGATGCCGCTGGGGATGCCTGGCTTTTTAAGTACGGTAGTATAATTTAGGGCGCTATCAGTTTGACCACTATCGTTATGGGCTCGAATAAAATACTGGTAGTGACCATCAGTTGTATGAACATGATCAACTGATCTGGCAGTTGCTGGCAATAAATCACTATAGGTCCATGAGCCGACAAAAACCGGGGTACCCGTGGTGTAGTCAACTCTGCGATAGGCAACCTGGTAGTTATCGACTATGCCTGAAGCAGTCGTCCAGTTAACTTTAAAGCTGGTGTCTTGGTTATTATCTTTCTGGGTAAAGGATGGGGTGCCAGAGGTGCCAGGGTTTTTTAGGACGGTGGTGCTTACAATGCTGGAATTACCGGAGCACCCGGATTCATTACAAGCGCGGGCATAGTACTGGTAATGGCCATCACCCATAGTATTTTCTGTTCTGTTTGGGCTTGACGGGCTGACATAATTATCCCAACTGGAATAGCTGGAAGAGCCGTAATTGGCCTGTCGGCGATAGAGTTTGTAGTAGGTTACCCTGCCATCAGGCTTGGTCCAATTGACTGTGTAGCTGTTATCCGTATTGCCGGACTTACTGCCGATAGAAAGAGAGCCCACATTGGCGGGTAAAGTTAGTACATTGACAGTGCGTACATTAGACTTGGTGCTGCAAAATAAATTGCAAGCCTTCACATAGTATTGGTAGTGGCCATTACCAAACGATTCATTATCACTACGACCAGTTCCATTACGAATTCTAGACCAATTACCGTAGTTGCCACCATAAGCCGCTGTTCGACGCCATAACTCATACCTTGAAGCGCCCGAAACCGCCGACCAGCTGATGGTATATGTAGTATCTGTGTTGCTGCTTTTACTGAGTAATGCAGGGGTTGCAGGCTTGGCTGGCGGATGCTCCACGCGCATCGATTTCGGCAATTCTTTTTGATCAACATTAATCCACCCGCCCATCGATCCCAAATTCAGGCTAAAAATCCAGCGCATACGATAATCATAATCGTTGGTGCTTTTTCCACTATAAGGTTTTGAAGTATATGAATAGGCATTGCGCTCATTGGTCCAAGTACTGCTATTACCTATACGTTGCTCCAACCTATAAGAACCCAACACAGGTGTTTTTGCTGACCAGGTAACAGTATAAGCACCATTGCTATCTGTTGTAGCGCTGTTAGAACCTGTAAAGCCAAGCGTAGTCGGATAACCAATCGTCAGGTTAACCGTTTTATAACTGGTATAAGCACTACAACCCGCCGAGTTACATGCACGTACCCGATACTTGTAACTTCCTGCTAAAGTTTTACCCGCAGCCGCAAAACTACGCGACGATGTATTTTGAACCGTGACTTCGCCACCACCATTGAAGCGCTCTCTCAGTTGATAGCTGGTAGCGCCGGTGGATGCTGGCCAGCTAACGGTCCAGCTGCCGGAATATCCATGAGTTATTGAGCCGGGCGCGCTGATGCTTGAGGGCTTTGCAGGAGGATCAATATCTATACAAAAATAAACAGGATAGTAATAACACTGCTGTGCCGCATGAGCTGGACTTATGCCGATTAAGCAACATAAACCCACTATAACTGTCAGCCATTTTACTGTTTCAGCTAAAACGACCGCACCCAACCGCGACAAAACCCACATACAAAAACTCCCTTTTCGCTTTGTTTACCTGCGAAGATGATGAAAATACAATAATTGTTAAAAAATGATGGCGACCCTACTCCGCGGCCTCTTCTAAAGCTTCAAGCTCTTGTACTGTTTCATTGGCATCCACCGAGCTTTCTATAACGGAACCTTCTGATTCTTCAAGCGCTGTTAACACGTTTTCCAAGCGGCCGTCCGCCTGTGAGGCAACCAGTTGCCGCATGACTTCCGGAAATGAATTAACAAATGCTTCTTTCTGGGTTTGGCAGTTATCAATGATTTGCTGGCGCTTAACTGCA
>JAAELM010000205.1 GCA_024226635.1 Oceanicoccus sp.
CGCCTTCCACTCTGTTTCAGCAGATTGGTGTGGCGTGGGACGTTGGTCTGTGCTTGTTCCACTTTGGCCACGTTCGATGTACGTGGCCGCTCGTGCAACACGCTGCTGCTGGGGGTTTTGCGGAATAGCTTGACGAACTTGGGGGATAGCACTTTCCCGAACACCTTGCGGTGGGCGGTTTAGAAGTGCTGTGCTACTTGCAGTTTGAAGTTGAGCAGCGGCGGCCTTGAGGTAAGCATTGGGATCATTGATCCCAGCTAACCAAGGGTGGGCATTAAGTAACCCTTGCTCTACACTAGGGTCTAGCCCTAACCGTGCTTTTTCACTTTCAAATAGCGCCCTCTTTGTACGTTCAACCTCTTCCTGAGCCCTTATAGCCACAGCGCGGGTTTCTGCCACAAATGGGCCGACATGGGTTGTAAGAGCCTCCTGCAAGTCTTCTGCAAACACAGGTTCACCATCTGGTTTATTAATCAACCGTGGGACTCTGCTTGGGTCATATACAGGTTGAGGGACGGCTTGGGGCTGTACCTGCCCCTGTGGGGTGAAAAATGCAGGTGCAGGCACGTTAACAACCGGTTGGGTTGTTTGTACTTGACCATTGGTGATACGTACTTGCTCCGCTAGAGCCCGTCGTAGTTCACCCTTTTCATTTTCACTCCTACCATACATGGCCTTCCAGTCTACATTACCCTCCGCCTGTGGAGCGGGGGTATTGTAGGTGTTAGCCTGGGGCATAAGGTGTTCCTGCTGGAACTGTTGGGTTTCAAAAAGAATACCTTCCTGATCCGTATAGTTCTCAGAAGTAATACCTTGAGGGTTTAAAGCGTGCTGGCTTCCGTCCATCACCTGTTCACCGCGCATAAAACTCTCTATGTCAAAATCCACACCCTCCGCAGATTGCTGCTGGATAGGGGCTGGTTGTTCCTGCGCCTGACCGGGGAGTTGAATACGCTCCTCAGCAGGGGCATGGAAACCAGCTAAGTCCCCATCAGTAGCCGTTTCTGGGTATTGGACTTGGACAGCCTGTGCCATGATATCCTGACCGTTATTCGTAGACATGCAAACGCTCCTTCTCTGACTACCACCTAAACGGTACCTTAGCCTGTTAGAGCCCGTAACATTTTGTGGAGTTGTTTAGGGTTGGTAAGGTTGAGAGCCTGTTATAGCCTGGGCCTTACTGGGTTTAAAAAAGGGGTTCCACGCATCCGATACCCTTTCGCCCCTGTCCTGGCTGGCTGCGGTATCGTACTGTTCAACCATCGCTGGTAGGTAGGCTAGGATGGTATTAAGTACGTGGATTACTGCCCTAAGTTCATTATCGTGGTTTCTACCGTTATTGTCAAGTCCGCCGCTTGCTATCAAGTTCTCCATGTAACCATCACGGACTTGTTTAATACGGTACAGGTGGTCTTTGAAGGCTACGCTACCTTCGATATCAGCATATTGGGTACGCCAGTAGGCTAGGTTGGCAAAATTTAACCGGTCATTACCCTGTTGGAGAACCGGACGGAGGCCCGCTTTGGTCAATTGGCCCTCCAACCATTGAAGCTGCCCTACCAGCAGACGACACCTGCGGCACGTTGCCCGGGGGTGGAGCCCCGCCGCCACCTTCCGCACTAGGCGGCCCACTTTGACCATTTGACGAGGGAGGAACATCACCACCAGCCCCACCCATAGCAGCAAGAGCCGCAGAGCTTTGTTGATGTTGTGCTTGGTTAATAGCCGCCATGGCCTGGTTGTACCCTTGTTCGTACTGCTCACGTTTCAATTCCTCCTCAGTTTTAAGGAAACTATCAGGATTCTTCCAGCCTCGGTCTTGCATCCAGCGCTTAAGAATCGGGATGTGTTTAAAGTATGGGGAGGTTATGTCTGATTGGAGAAGTTGGATAAGCTCCTGATCCATTTGGACCCGGGTTTGTTTGCTTAAAGCAAACAATCCGCCGCCTACAATGATATCCACCGGGGTATCCAGGGAATGTAGGTCTACATTAGCGTACTGCTTACCTTGCAACCGCACCAGGCGAGGTGTGGTTAAACGCATCCTCAGCCACTTCCATACGCGCTCAAGAATTTCTTTCTTAATCGTATATTCGTTATACATAAGCTGCATAACGTGACGTGCATTGCCTTGTTGTAGTTTACGTTCTACTTCTGTAGCTGTTGTACGCCCACTACTACCTGCGCCTTGTTGGATATCACCTGCGGCGGCGGCATCTTCAGCTTGAGTTTGTCTCCAGTCGTCTTCTTGCCATACTTGGCCTAGCATATCCCTACGTGGCAGGACCATGAAGGTGTCTTGGATTTTTTGCCCTGGAGCTGGATTAACTTCTATCGCACCACCGGGCTGCATAAGCATAGTGTTGTCGCTTACAACACTTGATTTACGGAATAGGTATTGTTGCCACACCCCTAGGAAAACTTCATCCAACCTCATGTTACTTAGGCGGGTTTGTTGTTCAGCTAGCGGGCCGACGTACTTAAGGATGCTATCCCCGTATAGTATACCGGGGATTGTTAGGAATCTTATCGGGAAGTAGGGGGGTTTTGCGTCAGGTGTAGGGGAGGGTTCGTCCCTTAGGATATGTTTACCTTCACCTATAACAGTAATCCGCCACTCAGCCCCGTCAGGCCCTCGGTCATCAGGCGGCACCCAACCCCAGCACTGCCACAACGTAACACCGATACCTTCACGTTGAGGGGTTACGATCCATTCAGGGATACCTTCTGTGGTCTCAGGTTCCCTTGCGTATTCAATGCTTACCCCAGCAGATGTACCACTACGGGCATCACCTATATGATCCAGCCCACCGTATTGCCCCTGTGGTTGCCGGTTGGTTTGGTCTTCACGTAGAGCTTGGATAGCTGCTTCGTTGTACACCCCTACGTCATCTTGTACTTCTTCAAGCTCCTCTAGGGTGGTGTGGATTTCTTCTATGTACCATCGCTCCCGGCCAGTTGGATCAGGGAAAATACGGTCTAGAGTTTTCCACTCAAACTCCGGGCCATCGAATGTCTTTTCTTTTTTAAGCTCAAGGTCCACCCCTTGCTCACCTGAGGGTAGTTCTAGCATCTCCTCACCGTATAGCTCACTGGCGGCTTGTACAGCATCCGGGCCTAACCTAGCATCCAACGTTTCCCTATTGGTTAGTTCTTTGGGGACGATTTTTTGTAGGGTCTCGTAATCCTCACGCCAAATAACCTTACCCCAACAATGACCCATGATAGCAGTATACCGGATAGCTTCTACAAGCTTAGGGAATATCTCCATCTCTTCGACAGCTTGTTTGATTAGGTTTTCACATAGGTTTTCGTATAGCTCACTTGCTTGGTTTTTAGCCTCCACACTAAACCAATCCGGGCTATCGAACATACCTAGGATGTAACGTGGTAGAAGTGTTTCCACGATTTTAAACACCGTGGGTACGCTTTCATTAGACCTCCACCAATCGGCGTCATCTGTTAAGGGTTGCTGGACATTTCTGTACCAGTCCCAATACCTCAACCAATCAGGCTCGTGGAGTTGCTTTAACTCCTGGGCACGCTGGCGTCGGGAGGTCCATAGTTGAATACGCCGGTCACCTGCGCTTACACCTGCGTTGGTTGGATATGTTGCGGTAGCACCCATGTTTTACTTCTTACCTCTACGGATACCTAGGGCAGCTTCCTGCTTTTTACGATCTTGGAAGATCTTAGCCTTAGCAGGTTTACCGTACTTAGCGGTCTTAGTGCCCTTAAAGTATTTCTTTTTTGTTTTTTTGGGGAGCTTAGCGTAGTTGTCTTCTACCCGCTTTTCACGCTCAGCCCTAGAGGCTATCTTCTTAGCCATTAGCTTTCCCACCGCTTATACGACCGATGGGATGAGTGGGGGAGTTTTTGACAATAGCCCCTGCGTTAGCTACCTTGTCCATATTAATAGGCTTTACGTTGCCTGATTGTTTAAACGGAGGCATATCTTCGTCCTTTATAGTTATGGAGACGTACTTAGACCGTACACCTCACCTTAAGTATACTACAATCCGAACTTAAGGTCAATCCCCTCTACTTTACCTAGGAAGGGATCAAACCCACGTATGCTACCATCTGAGCTTTTATCATTCTGTTGGCCTTTCGTAGCCCAATGTACTGTAGCAGCGGGGTTATTTTCGTGGGTGGATTTTTGAGGCACCCTGGCTCCTCGTGGGATTGTCCATTCCTGGGTATCAAAGGAGGGGGACAACACCCTTATGTCTTTGTGGAAGAATAAACTTAACGCATCAGCTAGATCATCATGGGACCATTGGCCTATGTGTAATAGTTCGTCTACTAGCTTTAGGAATATATGATACGGGTAGCCGGTTTTTGTCCCCGGGTCGCCTACAAAATGTATCTTGCCCGCCATAAAAGGGGACTGTAACCCTTCAACTATACGTACTACCTTCTTACCTTGCCCACGGACACTACAGGGGTAGGTTTGTGCGGGGCAGTTGTGGTTAAGGTAGTAATCCCGCACCATCCCAAAGAACATCTCCTCCCCTACTTTTTCCTTTACAAGGTTAAAGGCATTATCCCGTTGGGACATAGCTAGTAGGGATTTCATTAAATCGGGGGATTTAAGACTATTACTATGGAGAGCGTTTGTTAAATACAAATGCCCGTAGGCATCGAAATGCCCAACGTGGGCAGCGGTAAAATCCCCTTGCATAATGATCTGTTCATCTTTAGTCGCACTGTCTATAACGATACCAGACCAGATTATATTAGACGGCAAGGCCGGTACCCACGCCCGGGTAAACCATTCTTTGATAAACTTACGCCCTGAGGGGGACTGGCATACGTTCATCATCTGCTTCCACCAATCCTCCTCGCCTTGCTTGGGGTCTACTTTGTATTCATCAAGCATTTGAAGGAGTTTTTGGCGGGTCATACGTTTTTCAAATATAGGATGGCCTTCGGTGGTAGGATCAGCTACAGGGGAACCGTCTTCGTTTTCAAGACAATGCCGTACTATTGCATCATACCGTTGGCCTTTGAAGGCCACGGACGAATCCTCCCCCCTATCTTCCCCTAACAATGCCCCGTACACATCATTGTACGCCCACCGGGTACCGATTGTGAAGATCATATCATAAGGGGAGCTATCATCTAGGAGCGGGATTACATCGTTGTAATTAGCTAACGCCTTATCAGCTTGTTCTACAGTTGTACAATGCTTCTTTTCTACGGGGTCATCAAAGATAAGTATATCACAACGTTTACCAGCTAAGGGAGCCCCTAGGTAGGATGAGCGCACCGTAGGATCAATAAGCTCATACCTTGTCCGCAACGGGTGTACAAACTTGTACTCCGTACCGAATTGCCTATCAGTACCTACGTGGAATTCAGGGAAGTATTTTTTAATAAAGGGGTTGTGCTGGAAGATACGTTTGATAACACCAAGGAATTCCTTAGCTGTGTTATCAATAGCACTGATGACAAGTATACGGATGTTTGGGTCTTTTAATATCCGCCATACCACCTGGCTTACGGTGATGACGTAACTTTTACGATGTTTACGGGGCATAAGGATTAGCTTACGGCCACCTGGGGGACAGTTTTGTACAAACTCCGTTAGAGGTTTATGTAAATCCTCTTGGAAATGATAATCAGACGTATCCTCGAATAAACCTTGGGTTATAAAATACCAGAAATTCTCAAGGGCTTTTTCCCTTTTAAGCTTGATCTCCATATCACGGAGGTCTTGTAGCTCTTTTAATTCCTCTTTTGTAACCCGTTTACTCATTTACTTACGTTTTTTCATTTCCTGAGCGTAAGCCCTTGGGTGGGTTTTGGATAACTTATCCATGGCCTTTTTATCCATGTCCTTGCGGACTTTCATAAACTTTGTACCGGCAAAACGACGGTTGTTTACCCGACGTTTACGCCCCTTTTCCTTTGCACTTTCACGCTCGTAGGCCATTACCGGGTACCTCGTGGGCGTTGCGGGGCCTTGCCACCAAGCCCGGCCCGCGCACCCCTTGGGGATGCCTTATAACCCCCTGGTTGACGGTCACGGGCTGGCCGTTTAGACGGGCCTTTGCCTTTTGTTCTATTAACCCCGGCTCGTGTTCCAAATGCAGTATCTCTAGCTGCCATTTTGTTTTTCCTTTACGTTCTCACGGTTGTAAAATACACTACCGCCCTCGATTGTACCCCAAAACAAGGCAGCATCCACCAGGCTAACCCCTTTGACAGCACAAAATACCCCCCACGCAACCCCTAGGATGTTTAACTTCATCCTGTTTGCGAATTTACGGCTTTTCCATTTGTCATCTAGAAGCATTTTAATCCTTTTCTACGGGTAAGTTGTCGAGCATAGCCTTCTCGGTGGCGGTTAGTTCTAGACCAGTTTGGGCTATTCCTACTAAATCCTCTTCTTGTAGCTGTTTTGCTACGGATTTAAGCAGCCTCTTGCGTTCACGGTCGTAGGCTTCCTTGTCCTTGGGCTTATCCTTCATATCATCATCCCGGGTCCACAGGGTAGTTTTTGTGCCTTCAAAGACTTTGATAGCGTTGAGAGCTAAATCCGCCCGTTCCTTAACACTTAACCCGTCTTTCTTCCACAGGGCATCCTCTAACACCATCCTTGAGAGAAGCGTTATCCGCTTCTCCATTTCTGTTAGGTCAACCTCGTCTATAAACCTGGATAAATCCTTCTGATCCACTTCCCCGGCGGTGATGTCATCTATTATAGGGGCTGTGTGTTGGAAGATTGTACCAGCGGGGTCTATCGAGGTGGGAGGGGAGGGTGGGATGTTGGCGGGGGTTACGGACTTTATATCTGATTTACTTGGCCCGTTTGGTTTTAGCTTTGACCTTTTTTTTGCTTCCACTTTTCGTGGTCCTCTTTTTGGTAGTGGTCTTTACCTTTCCTTTCGCATACATACCTGATGGTGTATTACCACTAGTGGTGCCGTCTTTATTTTTAAAACGTACTTTTTTAGCAGGATCGCCCACAGCACGTTGCAGCCCAGGGGAATCCCTACCGGTCCGGCCACTTGATGCACGCTGGTAGGGGTTTACCGGGAAACGGCCCCTTAACATGTCCTTAGCCGCTCTACCCACAGAAGGGCCATCTTTTTTAGCACGTTTACGTTCTGTCATACACCTAATATGCTAAATTATAACGCTACCGTCAACAGGGCTCCCATTTTACAAACATCACACTCACATTCCCCGGGTTTAGCCCATAGTTTTATCCGAGGCATGTTTTGAGGTTTGTTTATACTGGGCTCCTTGTGCCCTATGGGTCCTGTTATTAGCTTCCGGGCCACAGCGTACTTACGTTTGCACTTTACTGAGATGTAGATTTTATCTGTCCTGGGGTGACGTTTAAAGGTTATCTGTGATCGACGCCCATTCCGGGTTATACTATACCTTAACAGCTCCCCTTTACCATCAGCCGACCATATTGTACCATCGTAACCCATTTTTTTAGGGTTGGTGGCTTTTTTGAAGAAAATCTCCGGGCATATCTCCAGCCAGCTATGAACGATCATCTGGTCAACAAGGGCTCGCCTAGCCGCATGACCCCTTGGTTTGTTAACCCCGGCTATTTTACAGCTATTACACACTGTTGAGCGGAATATTGGCTTAAATTCATTCCCACACCCCTCTCTGGCACAAATACGCGCCCCCTCCGTTGTATGTTGTGGGGTGTATTTAGCAGGATTGTTGGTCGGGGTGAACCCTAAGTTAACCCCACGCTTAAATCCCTCCTCCTCCCCTGCTACCTTATCCATCACTACCTTATGGTCATATGGGCGATCTACCTCAGTCCCCCCAGCTATCCCATTTTTGTCCCGTTTATACGTCATTTTTGACCTCCATCGGGGGCTCCGCGCCCCCTGTTATGATAGTACGGCTAAGTCGTTGGAAAGTCAAGGTTTAACTCGCAACTTTGTCGCGCAACGGGGCGTTTTTGAGCGCTGTACATGGAGCTAAGTCGTTGATAACACTACGTTTATCTACGTATTATCCCGCGCAACGGGGTGCGCTTATATATATATCCCGGGGATTATAATAATTAAAAAAGGTGGACTTACCGGGGTTTATTGGGTTTTTTTTAAGGCTTTATCCAATTTTATTATAATACTTATATATAGATACTTATAGAACTTATACTTTTATGCCATTTTGGCACACTTACACCCCCCCGGGGAAGTGTATATCCAAGACCCCCGTTGGACAACATAATACGTCAGTAAACCCTTTATCCATGGGGAGTTACAAAATCAACAGCGTTTTGGACAGCGTTTTGGGGGAAAATTTGAAAAAAATTGAAAAAAAATTGACCAAGGGATTGTATCTTATTATAGATATATATTACCTGGGTGCTACCGGGGTGGGTAGGGTATCATTATTGTAGGTTTAATGTTGGCATGAATGTTGCTTGGACTACTTGGCATGTTGTTTGCTTACGTCAACCTGGCATGTTGTTTGCTTATCATTATAGATGGCATGGATATTGCTTATCAACCAACCCCTGTGGGGGATATGCCTCATGTGCTACGCCATATAACCCACCCTATACCACCTGAGTTGGCATGGTTATTGCTACGCGCGCGCGGTATATAATAATGATACATGGTATAGGTATTATAACTTGTCACCTATAGGGTACACTTTGGCACCTAAATAGGACACCGTAAACCACTGCACCACAACATGTTGGGGGTATTGTAAGTATGTTATGTACTATATTGTGGACACTCAGACAAGTTGTCTGGGGCTGTTTTAAAGGTTTTTAGGATGGCATGGGGTTTGCTTATGTATTGAGGGTCAATGGGTTACAAAAGATGGGGGAAATGATGTAGTAGATAATCCTTGCATCCTAGCGGAATGATGGTAGATTTAGGGTGCAAGCGAGTTATAGGGGATTTAAACAGTTAACATATCCCCAAGTATATGTATAAATAAATACTTGGATAGGTCTAAAATGCGGATATGGACCCCGCTATAACTATACCCTATAAGGGTAGTATTGGAGAATATGATGGGTAATGCACAGGCTAAGAGTGTTACGATTGACGCGGAAGTGTTTGAGCAGATGCAGCGGTTGATGGCCGGGGTTAAGCTTAGTGATAATGGTAAGACCGGTCCGTCCGCGAAGTATTTCGTACATGTTACGGAGTTGACTACGAACGGTACGATCCAGCGTAGGCTGGTTTTTACACACCAGTGTCGCGGTGACGCGCGGGGGGTTATGGAATATTTGCAGCGTAACGGGTACGCTCGTGGGGCGGCAATTAAGAATTGTAAGGTTGAGGTTCTCGAAGCGATGGGTTGATATGTAGCGATGGGTTGATATGTAAGGATAGGTGGGGTTAAATTCCCCACCTATCCCTGTTTGGTAGGTTTACATATGTATATGTTAATGTATGTATATGTAAGTTTACCAACAAAGGATAAATAGTTGTGGGCATAAGAACCGACCTAACCTATAAACACGCTTACAGCGGGTTGAACTACCCTGCTAGTAGTCGAAAACCTTTAACCTTGTATAAGGATGGTATTAAGGTTATGGTTAATGCCCAAATGTGGATGTTAGGGTATTTTAGGGAATTAGAACCTAATTGTAGGTGGGAAATTAAATAGAAGGGATTAGCTATGAAAACCGCTAGGGTGCATAAAGATAAAGAAATCTTTTTTGCGGTTGTAACTATGGGTCCGTTATTGTGGGCTATTTTCGATTTACGTAAGGATGCTGAAAGGTTTGTTAGAGAACAGGACATTGAAGAAATGGTAATCAAGGAAGTTGATTACGTTAGCTTTAATTGGTGCTAAGGGAAAACTAATGTATAAAACCATATACCTGGATATCAACGATATCCCGCCGTATCTACGTAACATCGGGGGATATAAGGGTAGGAAGTTTGAGGCTATCATTACCTCAAAATGCACCTTAACAGGTACAAATTGGTCCGGGGGTAGTAGATCTAGATATACCCTTGTACGTTTAAATGATGGTAAGCAAGGCGGGAGTTTTGGGGGTTCAGATGCCCCCGCACCATGGAGTAATAAGGTAGAAGGTAGGGAAATAGATATACCTATAGGGTATGCGGTTGTTGAGCATGATTATTTCCGGGGTAAAGATATGGGTTTGACGTTCTATATCAATCCCGAAAACGCTACCGCTATGCTGCCTGCTAAAGATGATAGTATTGATAATGATGAAAAAGCGGTGTTATATTATACTTCTGCCTTAAAGAATAGCTACGGTGGTAGGAGTAATATTAGGTTTGCTGAGGCTAATAAAGACCTTGGTATTACGGTTGAGAGGTGGGAGAAAGCTAAAGCTAG
>JAAELM010000206.1 GCA_024226635.1 Oceanicoccus sp.
CCGATAGCATCTGGCGATACTTTTTATGACGTGGGGGGGGATTCACTCAGTACAATTCAAATAGGGATAGCCATGGAAGGCTCTTTCAGCCGTGCGGCAATCCGTGCAACCCTGGAAGGGCGCACCTTGCGTGACATTGCCTCGGTTGAAGAAGAGTTGGAGGCGGAAGTTGGAGATACAACATCGATACGAGAACTGCCAAGAAGAACCACGGAAAGCTGGGCAATCAACGCAACGCGTGGAATTATGGTGCTTTCGGTTCTTGGATCACACTGGAGCGAAGGGCTTTTCCAACGTATAGGCGGGGCTGCGATAGTAGAACAGCTGTTTGCCTTTTTCTTTCGAATGGGCACCCCCGGCTTTGCACTGGTGTTTGGCCTCGGCATGGGTTTTTTCATGTTATCCGGGTTCGATAAAAATAGAATTTCAGTGCGGAAGCGATTGCGATCAGCTCTGGTACTGGTCTTTTTGGGTCTGTTGCTATTGGGAGGCACCAATACTCTATATTATAGCATGGTGGACATTCCGCACCCCGACCCATTTAATAATGTGCTCACCTTCTATGTGCTTTTTTTGCTTACGAGCATGATGTGGCTGGAGTTTTTTACCCGTCTGCGCAATCCCGTGCCCTGGATTATTGCGACCGCTATTTTGTGCTGGTTGTTGTGGTGGGTAGCAAGGAGTAATTTTGGAGGTCCAAAGCTGGATTCTCTCTTGCTGGAATACCCTCGCCTGATGATCGTCGCAAGTTACAGCTACTTTAGGCTTTCTGCTTTCGTGTTTATCGGGATGGTGATTGGCTATTGGCTGGCGCTCCATGATGACGAGCGTCGAGCCGCCAAAGCCTTTATGAGCGGTGGTGTCATTGGACTTGCCTTCAGCCTTGTTGCCGGTTTTGAAATCTATGGAGCAAGCGTGATCGCTGCACGTTCAGCTCCCTTTTTCAATTCCACACTGGGAGCAATTTTTTATATTAGCATTGTCCTATTATTTGTCGGTACCGCCATTCGATTGATTAGCGATTGGCATCGCTTGCCAACTTTGATGCAGCAAATTCTCCAGATACTCATTGTCATCGGTGGACTGGCGTTACCCATCTATGCCTTCCATGGTATAGTTATACCCATAAAGGGTATCCTGGTTTTAACAGGATGGCCTGGAACCCTGGCATTATTGTTACCTCTGTCTACTTTTATCGTCGTCATCAGCTATGCTGGGTGGCGC
>JAAELM010000207.1 GCA_024226635.1 Oceanicoccus sp.
ATTGAAGTGTGATCTAATTAGTAGCCACCTATCATCGTTATTCTGAGTTGTGATTATGCTGTCTTCAGATGATTTACTAAGACTGTCGAAAAAGGAAAAGAACCCCAATAAACGTCTGAGACTATTAGCAGTCTCACTTTACTTGGAATGCCACAATCGAGCGCTGGTTGCTCGGCAACTTAAAGTAGCTCGTCGCAGTGTGAATAATTGGGTAAGTGAATATTTGGCTCATGGATTATCAGGTTTGGATGATAAACCTCGTCTGGGCAAACGTTCTTCACTCTCTTTAAAACAAAAGCAGCAGTTATCTCGCTTCATAGATAAAAGAGCGCAGTCTGATAAGGGTGGAAGGCTAACAGGCATGCATATTAAAGAGTATATACAGTCTGAATTTGGGGTGGATTATCATCTAAACCATATTTATAAGATTCTTGGCTATTTGGGCTATAGTTGGATAACCAGCCGCTCAAAGCACCCAAAACAACAATCTAGCGTCCAAGACGTATATAAAAAAGTTCCCCCTGGAAACGATCCTTAACACGCCCGTACATGTTCGACACGATCAAATAGACATTTGGTTTCAGGACGAAGCCCGTTTTGGTCAACAGAACACTACCACACGTTTATGGGCCAAAACGGGCACCAGACCCAGAGCCGTTCGCCAACAGCAGTTTGAATACGTGCACCTGTTCGGTGCTGTATGTCCAACTACCGGAGAAACAGAGGCACTGTTAGCGCCTTTCGTGAGCAAAGACATTATGCGCAAACATCTTCTTCAAATATCTCAAAAAACAAAGCCGGGTCGTCATGCAATTGTTGTGATGGATGGCGCAGGTTGGCATACCGACGATATAGCCGAAGGCATAGCCAATATAACCGTAATGAAGATACCGCCCTATTCACCAGAATTGAACCCGATAGAACAGGTATGGAGTTGGTTACGCCAACATCACCTCGCCAACCGCTGCTTTAAGAGCTACGACGATATTGTTGAGGCATGCAGCCACGCTTGGAACGACTTTATCAGCAATACAAAACGGGTGATAAAAATGTGTACAAGAGACTGGGCGGTAGTGGGCAAGCTTTAATGCGGATTAGTATAATTGGTATAATACCAATTAGTATTGAAGTGTGATCTAATTAGTAGCCACCTATCATCGTTATTCTGAGTTGTGATTATGCTGTCTTCAGATGATTTACTAAGACTGTCGAAAAAGGAAAAGAACCCCAATAAACGTCTGAGACTATTAGCAGTCTCACTTTA
>JAAELM010000208.1 GCA_024226635.1 Oceanicoccus sp.
CGGCCTACTGGTTACCCAATAGGCCGTTTTTTTTGAACTGAAATTAGTCTTCGTAAGCAACGACGTCTTTCTTGTAACCCGAACGGGTACAGCCCAGACAGCGTACAAAAGTTGATTTGGCGGGGCCAACGACCAGTGTTTCTCCAGCTTCAATGGCATTACCGCCAGCCAATGAGAACGGCAGGCTAACAACATAAAAGGCGGTACCAACAACCGTGGCAACTAGTAATAATGGTCTGGCAATCACTAAATCTCCAGCCATGGCCAGTGCTGACGGCTCTTCTTCTACTGCCTGGGTATAACCCAGCTGGGGGAATAACAATACCATTGCCATGCTAAGCACTAAGCCAGCGCGAGTCAGTTTGTCAGCCACTTTTTGCATCATTTTCCACATGCTCTTTCTCTCCGTAAATCTCTCTAAAGCCTTCTTGATATAACCAAAACTCTATTGGGGATAATCAGTTACACCCATATTGCAAGTAATCATAGACTTAAATCCCAGTTTCGTCCCGAACAGCAACGAAAAAACTCCCTAATCTGTGAATTTGCACACGGCCAGGCTTTAGCGCTGGCAGCGACGACAATAAACCGTACTGCGCTGGCCAAGGCGAATTTCGGTTAACTCCCCCTTACAAACCAGGCAGAGCTCCTCACCTCGGCCATAAACTTTAAGCTGCTGCTTAAAATAACCCGGCTTGCCATCACCTCCAACAAAGTCCCGCAGGGTGGTGCCGCCCTGCTCTATAGCTTTGGCTAAAACTATCTTGATTTCATCGGCCAGGAGCAAATAGCGCTGTTTGGATATTTTGCCCGCCGCACGGTCTGGCCTGATACCGGCGGCAAATAAGGCCTCGTTGGCATAAATATTCCCTACGCCGACCACATTTTTATTATCCATAATAAAGGTCTTAACCGCTGATTTGCGCCCGCGAGATAACTGAAACAAACGTTCGCCGTCAAATTGGTCCGATAGCGGCTCAGGGCCCAGGGATGCTAGCAATTTATGGGTGTCTTCTTTAACCCCCTGCCATAGCAGGCAGCCAAAACGGCGCGGGTCGGTAAAGCGCAAAGCCTGGCCACTATCCAGCATCATATCGACATGATCATGAGCCATAGGAGGCTCATCGGCTTCGATAATTCGTAAACTGCCTGACATACCCAGATGGAGAATAGCGCTACCGTTGGATAATTTAAGCAGGATATATTTTGCCCGCCGCTCAACGGATTGAATAACTTTACCTTTCATCAGGCGGGGCAAGTTATCCGGTACCGGCCAGCGTAGGCTGGGCTGGCGCACTACCAGCTTCTTGATAGTGCGCCCTTGAAGATGAGGCTCTATACCTCGTCGAGTGGTTTCTACTTCGGGTAATTCAGGCATGGACCTAACCGTCATTCCCGCGAACGCGGGAGTCTAGTGTCTCTGGGATCCCGCCTTCGCGGGAATGACAATACTATGGGCACAAAAAAGCCCGAACTAAGTCGGGCTATTTTAGAACCTGCCATCAATTACTTGATTTTAGATTCTTTATATTCAACGTGCTTACGCACAACAGGATCGTATTTTTTAAATACCATCTTGTCAGGGGTGTTGCGTTTGTTTTTGTCTGTGGTGTAGAAGTGACCTGTACCAGCAGTAGAAACCAATTTGATCTTATCGCGTGCGCTTTTAGCCATGATCTACTCCTTATACCTTCTCGCCACGAGAACGACAGTCAGCTAAAACGACGTCGATACCCTTTTTATCAATGATACGCATACCTTTTGCAGATACACGAAGAGAAACAAAGCGATTTTCACTTTCTACCCAAAAACGATGACGATGTAAGTTGGGCAAAAAACGACGACGCGTGCGGTTTTTTGCGTGGGAAACATTGTTTCCTGTTACTGGGCGTTTGCCGGTAACCTGACATACTCTGGACATGATTCGTCCCTTCCAAGACTAATTAATAAAAAACTGTTTGTGGGGTGTAAAGCATGGCGCCCAACTTATCCGAGAGCACCTCCCCCAACGGAGCGCGACTTTATACCAGAACACCTATGTGATCGCAACTTAAACTTGGAAAAAGCGCAAAAAATTGGCTCAAATAAGCCCTCTTTCCGCAAAAGAGACTACTTCACCATCGCCAACCACAAAATGATCCAGCACCCTGATATCAACCAACTTTAGGGCATCGACCAGGATACGAGTAATACGCATATCTGCCTGGCTGGGTTCAGCCACACCACTGGGGTGATTGTGGGCCAATATGACCGCAGCGGCATGGTGGTGCAAACAGCGTCTCACCACCTCTCGTGGATAAACACTGGCGCCGTCAATCGTGCCATAAAATAAGGTTTCAAAAACGATAACCCGGTGCTGGCTGTCCATAAACAGACAACAGAACTGCTCCTGGGGCTTGCCCTTCAAACAACTCTCCAAGTACTGGCGGGTCAAGCGCGGGTTGGTCAGCCCATCGCCCCTGACCAGCTGCTCATACATATGCCGCCGGGACATTTCCAGCACTGCCTGCAACTGGGTGTATTTGGCTTCACCCAAACCGCAGCCCTCACAGAAGCGGGCTAAATCTGCATCCAGCAGTTCCCTAAGGCTGCCATATTGCTTGATTAGCAGGCGTGCTAAATCTACTGCGGTGAGTCCCGGTGTTCCCGTACGCAGGAAAATAGCCAGTAACTCAGCATCGGATAAGGCCGCGGGGCCTTGCTTAATCAGTTTTTCACGAGGTCGTTCGGCGCTGGGCCAATCAGTAATAGCCATAATATCGTCCTTGAAGTTGGGGGAAAGTGTTGTTCTCCCTATCCTAGAGAGAACACATATCTTACAATCTCTGTCCTGATTTGCCGAGAGTGCACCGACAAAAATATGCAACAACTTAACAACAAACAGATATTGCTGGGAGTCACCGGCGGTATTGCTGCCTATAAAGCTGCCGAGTTAATCCGTCGCCTGCAGGACTTTGGTGCTGAAGTGAGAGTCGTTATGACTAAAGGGGCACAGGAATTTATTACCCCGCTAACGCTACAGGCACTATCCGGCAACCCTGTTCACTATGATCTACTGGATACCGAAGCTGAAGCTGCTATGGGCCATATCGAGTTAGCCCGCTGGGCTGATTTGGTCGTAGTAGCTCCCGCCAGTGCAGATTTTATGGCCAGGCTGGCCTCCGGGCAGGCCGATGACCTGTTGACCACCCTCTGTTTGGCAACCGATGCCGGCATTGCCATTGCACCGGCTATGAATCAGGCTATGTGGCGTGACAGCTCGACCCAAGCCAACTTGCAAACACTGATTGACAGGCAGGTCGCTATTTTTGGTCCCGGCGATGGCTCACAAGCCTGCGGGGATATTGGCCCCGGACGTATGCTGGAAGCCGCCACACTGGCAGAAATGACCGCAGACCAGTTTCAATCCCGTGAGCTCGATGGGATAAGTGTCGTGATTACAGCCGGCCCCACCCGGGAGGCTATCGACCCGGTACGCTACATCAGCAATCACAGCTCCGGCAAAATGGGCTTTGCATTAGCACAGGCTGCTATTGAAGCCGGAGCCTCCGTTACCCTGATCGCCGGCCCGGTATCCCTGGCTACCCCCGACAGAGTTCAGCGTATTGATGTAGAAAGTGCAGAACAAATGCATCGGGCAACACTGGATAGCCTGGCCAAGTGCGATATATTTATCGGTGCCGCCGCTGTTGCCGACTACCGCCCAGCCACCAGCGTGAAGCAGAAAATTAAAAAGTCAGTCGATACCATGTCCATTGAACTGGTACGCAACCCCGATATTATCAGCGCCGTAGCCAGCCATAAGCAGCGGCCCTTTACCGTCGGCTTTGCCGCTGAAACACAGGATGTTGTTAGCTATGCCAAAGGCAAGCTTGTGAAGAAAAACCTGGATTTGATTATCGCCAATGATGTCTCGAATGCCGAGATTGGCTTTAACAGCGACAACAATGCCGTTACGGTCATTTGGAACAAGGGAGAAAAGGCCTTGCCCACGGCGTCCAAACAACAATTAAGTCGTTGTTTACTCAAGGAAATATCACAGTCTTACAAAGAGAACCAAGCCACTTAACAAAACCGGGGCATTGCCGGGTAATTTCCCAGCAAATTATCCAAAAAACACTAAACTAAGTGAATCGTTTCCACCGACAACACTACAACTCATTGAGCAACCACGGACGCAATGGCAAAGACTAGAAAGAGTAGCAAAAAATCGGCAGAACATACTAACCGCAAGCCGCAGAATAAATTACTAAGCACCCTGATTAGCAGTGCAACTCTCAGCGTTATTGTGATTGCTGCGGCCTTTAGCTATGTAGCGTTGATCGAGCGGCCGATGATTAGCCAGGCCAGCATAGAATCACAATCCCAAAGCCTAGTGGATAGCCAGGTCTCATTATTAGACCAGGCCCTCAACCAACTCAGGTTGCGCTTATCCAGTATTGCCCTTTCCGAGCAACTGCATGCCGCCCTGGATTCAAGGGATGACGTCAGCATTGCCCGTTACCGTCAAGAATTAAGCCGCGCTTTTCCTGAAGCAACCAGCGTTAAACTGATCGAACTTGGCCCGCTGGGCATTGCATCACTGAATAAGGAAAGCCGGGAGCTGCGCAATAATATTGAGCTGGATTTATTGCGCCATGTCAGCAACGGTAACAATGTTGAGCCAGAAGCTTACCAGTATGAAGGCAAGTGGTTATTTTCTTTGGCAGAGCCGGTTAAATCTAACAGTAAAAACTATGCCAGTGCCGCGCTTTTAGTCACCCTGAGTGATCAATATTTACGAGATTTGCTGGGGCAACTCGATAATAGCCTGGGGCAAACCCAACTAATCCAGCAGTTTAAAAATAAGCAGCACCTGATAGCCTCCGTTGGCATGGCTGGCGAAAGCAATTATCAAGTAACCGCTGATGCTTTGGTCTCACAATGGCAATTGACCTTTTCACCCTCGCCGGAGCTGGTAGCTAAAAGTGGCCATAGCGCTAATTCCCTGTGGCTCATTATGGGGATTGCATTAATCGTTACTTTGATAGCCGCCGGTAATTTACTGATCACCCTGCAAAAAACACTGGCCGAAAATTTAGCGGCATTGCTCAAGGCCAAAACCAAAAACAAATCTGACTTTACACTGCCGGGCTTTAGTAACGCAGCAGAGCAGCTCACTGAAAAGCTGGCCAGTGTCCCAGCAACCGTTCCAGCATCACCGAAAGCTGCCGCGACTGCGGCACCGGTTGCCGAGGAAGAACCCCTGCTGGAGCTCGATGAAATAGAAGACAGTAACGACCCCGTCATCCCTGAGACCCTGCCGGAAGATATTTTCCGAGCCTACGATATCAGGGGACTGGCGGATACCGAGTTGACCGATGAGGTGGTTTACGCCATCGGCCTGGCTATAGGCAGTGAAGCACTGGACCGGGGTCAACAAAAGGTTATCGTCGCGGCGGATGGTCGCCATAGTTCACCAACCATCCGCGATGCCCTGGTTAAAGGCCTGACGGACAGTGGCCGCGATGTGATTGATATCGGCACCCAACCAACCCCGCTGATGTATTTTGCGACTCACCAGCTGGGCACTCAAAGTGGCGTTATGATTACCGGCAGCCACAACCCGCCGGAGTACAACGGTATTAAGATTGTAATTGATGGTAAAGCCCTGTCTGGAGCAGCGATTAGCGCATTAAAAGACCGGGTCATTACCAAAAACCTGGTTACAGGCGCAGGCCAATATCAGGCGCAGGAGATCGAGCAGAGTTATATCGATTACATTATTAATGATATCGCCATCGCCCAGCCCCTGAAAATAGTCCTTGATGCCGGCAACGGCGTAGCCGGGGCAATTGCACCTCGCTTGTTTGAGGAGCTTGGTTGCGAGGTTATACCCCTATACTGTGAAGTTGATGGTAACTTCCCGAACCATCATCCAGACCCCTCTGTTGAAGCGAATCTGGCAGATTTGAAAAATGTGGTGCAAGAGCAACAGGCCGACCTGGGTATAGCCTTTGACGGCGATGGCGACCGACTAGGGGTGGTGACCGCGTCAGGTCAATCCGTACCAGCAGATCGTCTGTTAATGCTACTGGCGCAAGATGTGGTTTCACGTAACCCCGGTGCTGATGTGTTATTCGATGTGAAATGCACGCGCAACCTTAATACCCTGATTAGCAACTATGGCGGCCGCCCCATTATGTGGAAAACTGGCCACTCCTTTATGAAGGAAAAAATGGCAGAAACCGGCGCCCTGCTAGGCGGTGAGTTTAGTGGCCATATCTTCTTTAAAGAGCGCTGGTTTGGTTTTGATGACGGCATGTATGCCGCCGCACGCTTAATTGAAATCCTAAGTACCACAGACCCTGACCTCGACTTACAACTGCAAGCCTTCCCTGAAAGCTTTGGTTCACCGGAATTGAAAGTTACCACCACCGAGTCGCAAAAGTTTGCGATCATTGAGCAACTGGTTAACAGCGCTCAATTCGATGAGGGTAAAATCTCAACCCTCGATGGCCTGCGGGTAGATTTTCCCGATGGCTGGGGGCTGGTCAGGGCGTCCAATACCACACCCATGCTGATTCTTCGCTTCGAAGCGGATACGGAACAAGCCATGGCCAGGATACAATCACAGTTTAAAGATCAGCTACATGGCATTGATAACAGCCTGCAGTTTGGTTTCTAATAACACTTTTACCTACTTTTAAGGAACACCTATGTCCCTAAGCCGCGATGCCGCCGGTAATGTCGCTAACGTATTGACTGAGGCGCTGCCCTACATACAACGTTTCACCAATAAAACCATTGTGGTGAAATTTGGTGGCAACGCCATGACTGACGACCACCTAAAAGAGCAGTTTGCACGGGATATTGTGCTAATGAAACTGGTGGGCATGAACCCTATCGTGGTTCATGGTGGCGGCCCGCAAATTGGCCGTTTACTGGAACAGCTCAATATTGAGTCACGCTTTGTCGACGGCATGCGTGTTACGGATAGCCAAACCATGGACGTTGTTGAAATGGTATTGGGGGGCAGCGTTAACAAAGAAATTGTTAACTTGCTCAACCATAATGGCGGAAAAGCTGTGGGTATTACCGGTAAAGACGGTGATTTAATTCACGCTAAAAAAATGAGTGTTACCCAACAAACACCTGAAATGACCGCCCCGGAAATTATTGATATTGGTCATGTAGGTGAGGTTGAGTCTATTGATACCAGCGTGCTGGATATGTTGATTAATAGTAATTTTATCCCGGTTATTGCGCCGATTGGTGTAGGCAGGGATGGCAGCTCTTACAACATTAATGCAGACCTGGTAGCCGGTAAAATTGCCGAGGTTTTACAGGCAGAAAAGTTGATGCTGCTAACCAATGTTGCCGGCCTGCTGGATAAACAAGGGGCAGTATTAACTGGAATGAGCACCCAACAGGTAGATGATTTAATTGCCGATGGCACTATTTATGGTGGCATGCTACCAAAAATACGCTGCGCCCAGGACGCAGTCAAAGCCGGTGTAACCAGCTCCCATATTATTGATGGTCGCGTTCCCCATGCGGTTTTATTGGAAATATTTACCGATGAAGGTGTCGGCACATTGATCACTAATCGCAGCCTATAGGCTCACACAGCGCAAAATAACACACATAAAAAACGCAAAAAATATTCCACCGGTGAATTTTTTTGCGTTTTTTTTTGAAAAAAAATCTTCAGAAAGTTCACTTCTTTTGTTGATTCTTATTGCAGCTTTAGCTGGTAATCGATAGGATTGACCATCATTACAAAAACAACCACTGGTAGTTTAGTGGTACTGTCATTGACCTGTAATTGATACTCGTCGTTGAAAGTACCTAAACGAAAAGTGTTACTTGTATCTGTAACTGATGTTACACATAGTAGTTATCATCCTGTTTACAGTTACAGTTAGCACGACTAACTTCCAAGCTTAAGATTATCATGACTAAAAAAGTGTCCCGCCGAGAACAAATTCTCCAAGCACTGGCCCATATGTTGGAGGTCAGTCCCGGCGAACGTATAACTACCGCTCGCCTGGCTAAAGAAGTTGGCGTTTCTGAAGCGGCACTTTACCGACACTTCCCCAGCAAATCCAAAATGTTTGAAGGCCTTATCGAATTTATTGAAGACACCATATTCACCCGTGTGAGTATGATCCTCAAAGAAGAAGATCGAGCCATAGCCCGCTGTGAAAAAATCCTTGGCCTGCTACTCGCTTTTACCGAGCGCAATCCTGGTATTACTCGTATTCTCACCGGCGATGCATTAGCCGGGGAAACCGACCGACTAAGAGCCAGGGTGGTACAGTTTTTTGATCGTTATGAAACCCAGCTAAAGCAAGCCCTGCGGGAAGCGGAAATTCAGGAAGGTATTCGCCCGACGATGCCAGTGGCCATTGCCGCCAATTTACTAATGGCTACCGTAGAAGGACGTATTTGCCAGTTTGTTCGCAGTGAATTTAAGCGCAAGCCTACAGAGAATTGGCAAGACCAATGGCCAGTGATTATGGATGGGTTTTTCAAACAAACGGCGGGCAACGCCACCGCACCTTTAGCCCAGGCTGGCTACCAGAACGGTTAAACTTCTTTTCAACATATACCCCCGCCTCTGTCATTCCCGCGTAGGCGGGAATGACAACAAACAGAAATCAGTAATAATCAGGCCGATTAGACTTTACGGGCTGAGAATGCTGGCGTCGCATTTCAACGCGATTCAATAAGGTTTTAAAGCGATCCATATCGCGCTGATAGGCAGCTTTAACCGCCTCTATCTCAACATTGCGAACCACTATAGATTGCTCGGTATCTTCGATTTCCAACCTTAAGGTATTGATATTCTTACTTAAGTTCTCGGGGACTGTAGCGCCACGACGCTCAATATCGGCTGCCCTTTGCTGCTCACGCTCTATTTGGGATTTAATCGAGACCAGGTTGCTTTTAAGAATGCTGATGCGAATTTTCAAATCGCGCATGGCGCGCTGCTGCGCCGCTTCAATATCATCGAGGCCACTGTAGCGAAGCATCAGCGACTTATCCCAGGCTTGCAAGCGCTTATCTTCTTCTTCCTTTAATCTGGCGCGGGATTCATCGGTATTGCGCAGCTTCAGCTCTTCTTCACTCAGCTGCCTGGGCACCCTGCGAATCAACGAGCCATCCGGGCTGATAATGTCATAGCCCCGGGCCACAAACTCCGGTGGCATATTATCATCTATCACCGGAACACCCTTATCATTGATATAGCGATATAACTGACCAGAAGCCGCCAGTGTTAAGCCGGAAGTTAGCAACAGGCTACAGAGCAAGAAGCCAACAACAGGTAGCCGATAACAGATTTTATGATTGAGTATTGAGTCCATTTTACGTTTAGTGGTCCCTATTTTTCTAAAAAACCTATGCAACAGATTATAGGAGATTTATACACCATATTGCCGGCGATAGGCTTCAATTTTAGCAACATTGTCCCCCTGATCAGGCTGATTACGTAAATAATCAATGATCTGGCCCAAATCGACGATATTGATAACCGGGATGGCAAAGTCTTTTTCGACCTCCTGGATAGCCGAGAGTTCGCCCTTGCCACGCTCCTGGCGGTTCAGGCCAATCACTACACCGGCAGGCTCTGCGCCATTATCGGTAATCATCGTCATCACTTCACGCACCGCAGTACCCGCGGTAATCACATCATCAATAATCAGGATTTTGCCCTGCAAAGGGTCACCGACAATAGTCCCTCCCTCACCGTGCGTTTTGGCTTCTTTGCGGTTATAGGCAAAGGGTACATCGCGGTCAAAATGGTCGGCCAATGCCGTAGCTGTAGCTGCGGCCAACGGTATGCCTTTATAGGCAGGTCCAAATAACACATCAAATTCGACACCAGACTCAATAATCGCATTGGCATAACAGCGCGCCAACAGCGCCAGAGCAGCACCGTTAGAAAATAGCCCGGCATTAAAAAAGTAGGGGCTAACGCGGCCAGATTTCAAGGTGAACTCACCAAATTTTAACGCATTTTTGGCAATCGCCAGTTCAATAAATTGTTGCTGATAAGAATGCATGTAGTGTCTCAATAGGTTAATCAATCGGTATTTAGGTTGCTGGTCACGCTTAAAAAAGAAAAATTTGCTGGCTTTACTAGCAAGGAGTTTCTAAACTTATACCTTAGCGGCCATGCTGTTACAAAAATGATAGCAAAACAGCGACTTGGCATCGATACCCCCCTACAGCTGGTCAGTTAGCGGATAACTCCAACTCTGTGCTCTAAAAAACCAGAGAACCGTTCCGGCTTTCACCAGAGATTGCTGGCTATCATTTTTTCCAGGCTCGGTATCATACGCTGTCCATTGTAATGAGGCGACCATGAGAATCATTAGTTTTTGCGCAGACGGCATTCGAGAATCAGCCAAAGAGGGCTTCTACGAATGGGTGTTGGATCAGGATGCAGATTTTATTTGCATTCAAAACCTGAAGGCACAGGAATATGACCTGCAAGCTGACACCTTCTGGCCACAAGGCTATAACCCCTATTTCTTTGATGCTGTAGAGAAAGACTCTAACGGCGTTGCTATTTATTGTAAGGAAATGCCCAAAGCGATTATGACTGGGCTAGGCTTTGCCGACTACGATATGGAGGGGCGTTATATTCAGGCCGACTTCCAGGATATCAGCATAGGTTGCCTGCTGGCACCCAGTGCCTATAAGGCTGACGATGCCGCTAAGGCGCATAAAAAACAATTTTTTGAGCTATTCCAAAACCATTTAAGCAAAGTGCGCAACAAGCGTCGTGAGTTTGTTATTTGCGGTAACTGGAATATGACGCACACCCAGGCCGACCTGCAAGACAGCCAGGCTAACCGGGATATGTCCGGGGCCTTGCCAGAAGAACAGCAATGGATGGACCAGCTATTGGGTGAATTGGGTTACGCGGATGCTTTCCGTGAGATCAATACTGACAGCGACGAATTTACCTGGTGGCCGAATGGCGATCGCAGCAAAGATGGCTGGCGGGTTGATCACCAGATTGTATCCGAGGGTTTTAGGGCGGTGATTGAGTACGGCGCTATCTACAAAAACCAGACCTTCTCAAGCCATGCGCCGTTGATTATGGATTACGACTACGAAATGCAGTCGTAATGTCATTCCCGCGAAGGCGGGAATCCAGCCTGCATGCTTATGCTGTCCGGGATACATATGGCCTCATTGCACCAAAGGGCGCAATAGCAGTGCAAAGTAGTATTAATCAATGGGGAGACTTGTTTTTAGTGGTTAGTTTGCAGGCTTGGGGGGTGTGAAATGGCCCCGCTGATGAGCCGGGGGTAGGGTTGGGAAATGGTCTTGCGGCCCTCCGGCCTTCCCTCAATCGGCTTTGAGCCTTAAAACGCTTCGCTGTCTCAAAACACTCAATCGGCGCTAGCCCTGACTATTTCGCAACCCTACCCCCGACTCC
>JAAELM010000209.1 GCA_024226635.1 Oceanicoccus sp.
TGTGGCATAGCCAAGTACGTCATTATTGCCTATCCAGCAAGTTACAAATGTAGGTGTTAATAAAGCAGCCTGCTGTATGGCCGTTGTATTGCCAAAAGCTGGATTTGCATTTCTTAGAATTACATCAAACATTGTATTTGCACCACTGGCGCTTGTAGCAGCATTTGTAGCTTGTAAAAGATCCACCAGTAATGCGCCCGGAACACCCAGGTTATTATAGGGCGCTGCATAATTCATTACATCAGCCGATGCATACGGGGCTAGCGGATTAAAATCTGGATAACTCGCATATGGCGCAGGTGTAAGTAGTGGGGATCCCGGTGAAGAGGGATTATCCAAAAAAGTTAATTCAATAATGCCGGCACCGGCAGCAGAATAAGTACCAATTCCAGGAAAGCCAATTAAAGGCTGCTGGAAGGTCGTCACTCCGGCTTGTTGGGCAATTAAGTTTACGTAACTATATTGCTGATGTTTTTCAGTCAATGCTCCAGATTGATATCCGGCAGTTAAGCTATTGCCCAGTGCTGCATAACTTGCAAAGTTAGCATCGCCTGTGCTTAATACAGTTGCTTCTTCGGACGGTGTATCAAGGGAACACCCGAAGAAAACCAACAGCATGGCAATAAATATTAAATTATAGATTTTCATAAAATTGTCTCCTATTATATAAGGTTTATAAACCGTAACCAAAACTTACACCAAATAGAGAGCCTAAGCCCGTGTACTCACCATTAAA
>JAAELM010000210.1 GCA_024226635.1 Oceanicoccus sp.
CTAAAAACCCTTTAGCGAAGGTAAGGTTTGCAATATCTAAAGACCCCCCATTTACCCTTTCAACAGCGTCCATTACGAAACGGTTGCCTTTCAAGAGAATGCCCATCGGGATAAGCCACATATTGACTACGCAGTGCTCGAATCCACAGGCTATCAGACAAGATATTGGCCAGAGTAAAGATAACACCTTATCCAGGTTATTTCTGGCGCTATAACACAACCAGATAGCCAGGCAAACCAGGGAATTACAAAGCACCCCTCTTGCAAAGGCAACACCAAATGACAGATTTACCTTGTCATTGGCGGCGATGACAATTTTGGCTCCAAGCAGATAGTTGTGTGCTGTCCACTGCGCGGAAAGGTATATCCAGAAAACGATACTCAATGCACCGATAAAATTCCCGATAAAAGCGATAATCAGGTTCTTGGAGAGATCATTACTCTTAATCTTTCCCGCAAAAAAGGACATGGCAATAAGACAATTACCCGTAAAAAGCTCTGCACCCGTAATTACGATTAAGACCAGAGCCATGGTAAAGACGACACCACCAACTAACGCATTTAAACCGAAACTGGAGGTTGCTGTATGGGTTACCATCATCATTAGCTGTGCGCCTAATGCAATAAAAACACCGGCAAGAATACTCAGGGCAAGCGTTGTGAGGAAGCCTATATTTGCTTTTGCCACTCCCACCTGTCCAACCCTGTTTGCCATCATCTTGGGAGCATATGCGTCGATATCAATAAATGGTGTGTTGGCCAGCTGAGTTGTACTTGAAATGCTTTTTACTTC
>JAAELM010000211.1 GCA_024226635.1 Oceanicoccus sp.
AGGCCGTTTTTTATTGTCTGTCGTTTTATCCTGCAGTCTAGCCCGTTGCAATCAAGTCTTCATATTTAGCCTGCAGCTCATCCTGTGTTTCCGAGTTGTCCGGATCCAGGGGAATGCAGTCCACCGGACAGACTGTCACACATTGGGGCTCATCAAAGTGACCAACGCATTCGGTACAACGTGCGGGCTCAATCTCATAGATCTCATCCCCCTGGTAGATGGCTTCGTTGGGGCACACCGGCTCGCAGACATCGCAATTAATACACTCGTCGGTAATCAGCAGAGCCATAACAGAGTCTTAGGCGTTAAAGCGGTCGTTGAATGCAGCGTTGACCACCGCAGGGACAAACTCTGAGACATCGCCGTCCATAGAGGCTATTTCACGCACCAGCGAGGAGGAGATACAGGCTAAACCGGGGGAAGGTGTGAGGAAAATGGTCTCAAAGCCAGCCTGCATAGCACGATTCATATCAGCCATCTGCATTTCATACTCAAAGTCCTTCATGGAGCGCACGCCACGCAGAACAGTAGTACTGCCCTTGCTGGCGGCGAAATTGACCAGCAGATCACTAAAGCCACAGACTTCAATATTATCTAAGTGCGAGAGCGCTTGTTCGCATAGCTCGATGCGCTGGCCCAGCGCAAACATCGGCTGTTTTTTCTCGCTATAGGCAATCCCAAGTACCACCTTATCAAACAGCTTGGCGGCTCTTTCTACCAAATCGATATGGCCGTTGGTAATGGGGTTAAAGGTGCCGGGATAAATCACGGTTGTCATGTGGCTATCTCAATAATCGCTTAATGTGGTGCGATTATACCTGTCTGGGTAATTTATATAAGCGGTAGCAGACCTGACCGGCGGTTTTCTCCCGATGCAGCTGCCATTGGGGGGGTAGCTCAGGCAGGGCCTCTTCCTTGCCCATTTCCAGATAAAGCCAGCCGCCGGGCTTAAGCATGGCCTGTTGATCGATCAGCTGAATGCAGATTTGGGCCAAATCCTGATGGAAAGGAGGATCCAGAAAGATAATGTCATAGGTCTTGTCGGTGTTTTGTCGCAACCAGTCAGCGGCGCTAGCCTGCGTTACCTGTCCATTGCTGGCCTTGAGCAATTGCAGGTTTTCCCGCAATAGATTAGTTGCCGGCCGGGCATTATCAATCAGGTCAACCAGGCTGGCCCCCCGTGATAGCGCTTCAAGCCCCAGTGCACCGCTGCCAGCAAAAAGGTCGAGACATTGGGCATCATGAATATCTACCGCTAGCCAGTTAAAGACTGTTTCGCGGACTCGATCCGTGGTTGGGCGCAGCCCGTCAATGGAGGGGAAGCTAAGTTTTCGGCCACGCCATTGGCCCCCAATAATCCGCAGTTGATTAGAGGGTGAATTGCACGATCGCCTGGTCTTTGCTCTGCTCATTGCTTGCTTGTGTTTTTGGTGGTGGTGATTCAGTAATTGAGGCTCCGTTTCAAGCCTCAAGAATGGTAGGATAGCACCCCTGTTAGAAGAGTGATGAGTAATTATAAAATCCATGAAGTTTTTTGATCGTTTTAAATCCAGGCCTGAAGCCGATGCTGATAACAAACGCGAGAGCGAAGAGCTCCCCGTTGTTGATGAAACCAGACAAGAGGCTGAGCTAGAAGCACCAGCCGAGGAAACCCAGTCCGGCTTTTTCTCTCGCCTTAAAAAAGGCCTTAAGCGAACCAGCAGCAGTTTTTCCAGTGGCATGGGTGCCATCTTTCTGGGTAAAAAAGAAATTGATGATGAGCTGCTGGAAGATCTTGAGACTCAATTACTGGTAGCTGATGTTGGCATTGAAGCCACCCAGTCCATTATGGATAATCTTGCCAGACAAGTTTCCCGTAAAGAGTTATTTGATTCCGATGCACTTTACCAGTCATTGCAAAAAGAATTGGCGGCGCTGCTAAAACCCTCGGTAAAATCACTGGTTATCGATACCAGCAAAAAACCTTATGTAATTTTAATGGTTGGTGTAAATGGTGTTGGTAAAACCACCACCATTGGTAAATTAACCAAACGTTTCCAGGCCGAAGGCAAAAGCGTTATGTTAGCGGCTGGCGATACCTTCCGTGCAGCCGCTGTTGAACAATTACAGGTTTGGGGTGAACGTAACGATGTCCCCGTTGTAGCCCAGCATACCGGTGCCGATAGTGCCTCAGTAATTTTTGATGCAGTACAGGCAGCGCAATCGCGCAATGTGGATGTACTGATTGCCGATACCGCCGGTCGCCTGCACAATAAAGACAACTTAATGGAAGAATTAAAGAAGGTTGTTAGAGTTATGGGCAAGCTTGATGATACCGCTCCCCATGAAGTGATGCTGGTATTAGATGCCGGTACAGGACAAAATGCCCTGTCACAGGCAAAAAGTTTCCAGCAAGTAGTTGGTGTTACCGGTTTAACCTTGACCAAGCTGGATGGTACTGCCAAAGGCGGAATTATTTTTGCCATTAGTAAACAGCTGGGTCTGCCGATACGTTTTATTGGTGTTGGTGAACAGGTTGATGACCTTCGACCCTTTATCGCGGAAGAATTTGTTGAAGCCTTATTCGATGTAGAAGAATAAAAATATTTAATCCATTCATTAATTGTTGCGAAGCCTGAATGATACAGTTCGACCAAGTCAGCAAGCGTTACCCCGGCGGCCATGAAGCGCTCAAATCGGTGAGCTTTACCATTGAGCCTAATGAAATGGTTTTTTTAACGGGCCATAGTGGCGCGGGTAAAAGTACCTTGCTTAAATTGATGATGGTGATGGAGCGACCTACCCAAGGGCAAGTGTTAGTTGATGGGCAAAATCTTCGCGGCTTGCCTGCCCGAAAAATTCCCGCACTGCGACGTGATATTGGTGTGGTGTTCCAAAACCATCAACTATTATTTGATCGCACCGTCTTCGATAATATTGCGCTACCGTTAGTCATTGCCGGTTACCAACCAAGGGAAGTAGGGCGCCGAGTGCGCGCCGCCTTGGATAAAGTGGGTCTGCTAAGTAAAGAAAAACAAATGCCCGTCACCTTGTCGGGTGGTGAGCAACAGCGTGTGGGTATTGCCCGGGCGGTGGTTAACAAACCCAAAATCCTACTGGCGGATGAGCCCACTGGTAACCTTGACCCGGAACTGTCCGCTGAAATTATGCATCTGTTTGAACAGTTCAATCAGGTGGGTGTCACCGTCTTAATTGCCAGCCACGATTTAAGCCTGATTGCCCGTTTGCCTTATCGCATGATGACCCTGCGCCAGGGTGAGATAGTCACTGCCCCTGGGAGTGTTGCTTGAATATGTCGGACAAGAGCACCGTTCGCCGAGATAGCAAAGGCGCTAGCCAAAGTCGCACAAGTATCGGCGATAAAATGAATAGCTATCTGGCCCACCATAAGTTGGTAGCCCGCGATAGTTTCATGCGCCTGATTGGCACTTTGATTCCTAGCATTATGACTTGGCTGGTGATTGGTATTGCCCTGGCTTTGCCCTCTGGTTTATTTGTCGCCTTGGAAAATGCTGAGTCTGTCAGCCGAGGTTGGGATGGTGCGGCGCAAATATCCCTATTCGTCAATAAAGTTGTACCTGAAAAAGATAGCCGGAAATTGGCTAGAAAGCTGCGACTTAGGCAGGATATTGCCGAAGTTGACTACATTTCCCGCACTCAGGCGCTGGAAGAGTTCCAGGCATTATCCGGCTATGGTGATGTGTTAGAGCATCTGGACAAAAACCCATTGCCCGCCGTTATTGTCGTTAGGCCGGTTGAACAAGAGATTTCAGCGGCGGCAACTGAGGCGCTTTATAAAGAATTAAAGGCATTACCCCAAATTGAGCAGGCTATTATCGATTTAGAGTGGGTTCAGCGTCTCTATAGCATGATGGAGCTGGGCAAGCGTATGACGCTGGCGCTGGCGGCATTGCTGGCCTTGGGGGTGTTACTGGTGATTGGCAATACCATCAGGCTGGCGATTGAAAGCCGCCGGGATGAGATTGTGATTGTAAAACTGGTGGGCGCTACCAACGCCTTTGTGCGCCGGCCCTTCCTGTATACCGGCCTTTGGTATGGTTTGGGCGGTGGTATGATGTCCTGGCTGTTGGTTTCCATTAGCCTGTTCTGGCTCAGCGGCCCTGTCGCCGAACTTTCAGGCCTCTATCAAAGCCAATTTGTCCTCCAGGGCCTGGGCTTTGGCCAAACCCTGCTGCTATGGCTGGCCTCCGGCTTGCTGGGTCTGGCGGGAGCCTGGCTAGCAGTCAGTCGCCATCTGGGCTCAATAGAACCTCGCTAGGCGCCCCCTTGATATAGCTCAAATAAGCACCATATTGGGCTATTCAAACGCTATTAAAAGCGTCTATAGGTGAACTTTTAAGTGATTAGCACTCTAACGGAATGAGTGCTAAAATTGCCGCCGATTAATTGGAGATAGCGTTATGAGTACCGCACTGCAGACTGTCAACTTAGTACCCGGGAGTAACCTCACGGCGTATATGCAGACTGTGAATAACTTCCCGATCCTGACCGTCGAGCGTGAGCGCGAGTTAGGTGAAGAGCTGTATTACCACGAAAATTTAGAAGCTGCCCGTGAGCTGGTTATGTCTCACCTGCGCTTTGTTGTGCATATCGCCAAATCTTACAAAGGCTACGGCCTGCCACTGGCGGATTTAATCCAGGAAGGCAATGTTGGCTTAATGAAGGCGGTTAAGCGTTTTAACCCCGAGAAGGGTGTTCGCCTGGTCTCTTTTGCTGTGCATTGGGTTAAAGCTGAAATGCACGAGTTTATTTTGCGTAACTGGCGCATTGTTAAAGTGGCTACCACCAAAGCCCAGCGTAAATTATTTTTTAACCTTCGCGGCGCCAAGAAAAAGCTGGCCTGGTTAAATAATGCTGAAGCCAATGCAGTAGCTGATGATCTTGGCGTTGATGTTAAAGAAGTCCGCCGTATGGAAAGTCGCTTAACTGCCTCTGACCTCGGTTTTGATGCCGGTGCCGATGATGAAGATGATGGTGTTGTTGCCCCAGCACATTATCTGGAAGATAACACCGCCAATCCCGCGGTTTTGTTGGAAGATGCTGACTGGGAAAGCAATAGCAACCAGCACTTGCAAGTAGCTTTGGAACAATTGGATGAACGTAGTCGTGATATTTTACAGGCCCGTTGGTTAAGTGAAAAAAAGCCAACGCTACATGAAATGGCTGATAAATACGGTGTTTCCGCTGAGCGTATTCGTCAGTTGGAAAAAAACGCAATGAAGAAAGTCAGGGCGACCATGGAGGCCTAATGGTCTTCAGCCCTCGCCAGAAAAACCGCCGTCAGGCGGTTTTTTTATAAGCGGCTACTCCCCTCCCTCGTCATTCCCGCGAAGGCGGGAATCCAGCACTGTAGATTTCCGCCTTCGCGGGAATGACAGATTAACAGCAGCAGAAAAACATATGGCAAAAACATTATTAATCATCGCAGCTATTAGTGGTTTGCTGGCTGTAGCTATCGGTGCCTTTGGTGCTCATGGGCTCAAGGGGCGAGTCACCACAGATCTAATGGCCGTTTACCAAACCGGCGTGCAATATCATTTTTATCATACATTAGCTTTATTGTTAGTGGGTATTTTAATGCTGCAATTCCCCGAGGTGTCACTGTTAACCTGGACCGGTTGGCTCTTTATTGCCGGTATAATTATTTTTTCCGGCAGCCTCTATGTAATGGCATTAACGGGTATCAAATGGCTAGGTGCTATAACACCGATAGGCGGTGTGGCGTTTATCGCTGGATGGTTAGCCATGGCCATAGCGGTTTATAAGCATATTGGCGAATAGAAATAAGTAGGTAAGCAAACGTACATGTCAGATCAAAACATCCCCGTCGATGATAAAAAACGCCGCAGTATTCGTAGCTTTGTACTGCGCACCGGTCGAATGACTCCAGGCCAGCAAAAAGCTTATGACAACCATTGGCCCAGCAAAGGTTTATTGCTGGCGGATGGCATGATCGACTATGCACAGGTCTTTGACCGCCAGGCTCCAGTGGTGTTAGAAATTGGTTTTGGCATGGGCGCTTCTTTGGTTGAAATGGCGAAGGCGGCACCGGAGCAAGATTTTATCGGAGTAGAAGTACATGTCCCCGGTGTGGGTAAATTACTCCACGGTATGGAAGAGCATAATGTCGACAATATCCGGGTTTACTGTGATGATGCGGTGGAAGTGCTTAAGCAATGTATTGCTGATAATAGCCTGGACCGGATTCAAATCTATTTCCCCGACCCCTGGCATAAGAAGAAACATCATAAGCGCCGCCTGATCCAAACTCCCTTTGTACAGGCTTTACGCAGCAAATTAAAAGAGGGTGGTATTCTTCATCTGGCCACCGACTGGGAACACTATGCGGAACATATGATGGAAGTCATGGCCGCAGCGGAAGGTTTTAGCAACCAGGCCGATGAGTATTGCTTCTCCGATCGGCCGGCGTATCGGCCCGTTACAAAATTTGAAAAGCGCGGTGAGCGTTTAGGTCATGGCGTTTGGGATTTACTGTTTGAAAAAACCGCGTAAACTGTCTGCCATTCCAGTTAATTACCCTTCCAGAGATTTTATTAATGGCCGCGACTTCCATCAAACAATTACTTGCCGGATCAATAGCAACGGGTAATGCCGTCACTGCACAGGGGTGGGTACGAAGTCGCAGGGACTCCAAAGGCGGTTTTTCCTTTATGGCCATCCACGATGGTAGCAGCTTTGATGCTATTCAGGCGGTTGTCCCCGCAGAGCTGGATAATTATCAAGAGGAAGTTTTGCAAGCTGGTGTCGGTTGTTCGGTTAAAATCTCAGGTCAGTTGGTCGCCTCGCAGGGCAAAGGGCAAGCCTTTGAAATTCAGGCGCAGTCCGTTGAAGTGATTGGCTGGGTGGACGATCCTGAATCCTACCCTATCGCCAAAAAACGCCATAGCTTTGAATACCTAAGAACCGTTGCTCACCTGCGTCCCAGAACGAATACCTTTGGCGCCATAACCCGTGTGCGTACAGTACTGGCCAATGCCATTCATAATTATTTTTTTGATCGTGAATTTCAGTGGATTAATACACCGCTGATTACAGCTAGTGACTGTGAAGGTGCCGGTGAGCTCTTTCGGGTTAGTACCTTGGACTTAAGTAACCTTCCCCGCACAGAAAATGAAGCTATCGATTTTTCCCGGGACTTTTTTGGTGAGGAATCCTTCCTAACTGTTTCCGGCCAATTAAATGTTGAATCCTATTGTATGGCCTTGTCCAAAGTGTATACCTTTGGCCCAACCTTCCGGGCAGAGAACTCCAACACCAGTCGTCACCTGGCCGAGTTCTGGATGGTAGAGCCGGAAATAGCTTTTGCGGATTTAAATGACGATGCGGATTTAGCAGAAGACTTTTTAAGTTATCTTTTTAAAACCGTGCTGGAAAAATGCGAAGATGATTTAGCTTTCTTTAATCAGTTTGTTGATAAAACCTGTCTGGAAAGATTACAAGCTGTTGCCGATAAAAGCTTCGTTCGTATGGATTACACCGAAGCCGTTGATATTTTGGAAAAAACCAAAAAGAAATTTGAGTATCCAGTGAAGTGGGGCATTGATTTACAGTCTGAGCATGAACGTTTTTTATGTGAAGAACATGTGGGTGCTCCAGTGATAGTGATGAACTACCCTAAAGAGATTAAAGCCTTCTATATGCGGATGAACGACGATGAAAAAACCGTTGCCGCTATGGATGTATTAGCGCCGGGTATCGGCGAAATTATTGGCGGTAGCCAGCGTGAAGAGCGCTTGGATGTTTTGCAGGCGCGTATGGCAGAGCAAGGTGTGGGTGATGAGCTTTGGTGGTATAAGGATCTTCGTCGCTACGGCACTGTACCCCATGCGGGTTTTGGTCTTGGTTTTGAGCGTTTAATTAGCTACGTCACTGGCATGGAAAATATTCGTGATGTGATTCCGTTCCCAAGAACGCCGGGTAATGCACCTTTTTAACATAGACAATAATAATGCTGCATAGGATTTGGCTAAGTTTTTTTGTTATAGGATTTCTTTCCGCGCTTTATCAGTGGTTAGGCTTAGGCGACGCTGATGTTTTTCAACGGATTATAAAATCCACCTTTGATATGGCATCACTCTCTGTTGAGCTTTCTATTGGCTTGGTCGGTGTGTTGAGTTTATGGTTGGGTATTGCCGCATTGGGTGAAGCCAGTGGCTTAATGGCAAAACTGGCCCATGCATTGTCACCTTTGTTTACACGGTTAATGCCCGAAGTTCCAAAAGGGCATCCCGCTATCGGTTCAATGACATTAAATCTTTCTGCCAATGTTCTGGGTCTTGATAATGCGGCAACCCCTTTAGGGCTTAAAGCGATGCAAGACTTGCAATCGCTTAACCCAAAACCCGATACTGCAAGCAATGCACAAATTCTTTTTCTGGTACTAAATACTTCTTCAGTAACCTTATTCCCAATAACGGTTTTACTCTATCGCGCACAATTAGGTGCAGTTGATCCCGCTTCTGTTTTTATTCCTATTTTATTAGCTACTAGCTGTTCAACCTTGGCGGGTTTGTTAGTCACTGCATGGGTACAAAAAATAAAATTGTGGGATACCGTAGTGCTAGGGTATCTGGCTTTGATAATGGGTTCGCTATTTGCGGTGATAGCCTACTTCGCCACCTTAAGTGCTGAGCAGTTACAACAAAGTTCCAGTCTGGTTAGCAACCTAATGATTTTCAGTATCATTATGCTGTTCTTACTGGTGGCTCATTATAAAAAGGTCAATGTCTATGACACATTTATTGAAGGCGCTAAAAAAGGCTTTCAGGTGGCGATTGATATTATTCCTTTTCTATTAGCGATGTTGGTAGCCATTGGTATCTTCCGAGCCAGTGGTGCTTTGGATGTTGCTATTGATAGTGTGCGGGATGTGGTGGTCATGGCCGGTTGGGATACACGCTTTGTTGATGCCCTACCAACAGCAATGATGAAACCCCTTAGCGGCTCCGGTGCAAGGGCGATGATGGTTGAAACCATGAACACCCACGGTGTCGATTCCTTCCAGGGTTTATTATCCGCCACCATACAAGGCTCCACCGAAACAACTTTTTATGTTCTGGCGGTCTACTTTGGCAGTGTGGGTATTCGCCATGGCCGCCATGCTTTGGCCTGCGGTTTAACCGCAGATATTGCTGGCATTGTCTCCGCTATTTTTATTGCTTACTGGTTCTACGGCTAAACTAAAACGCCAAACTAATCACTAAACTCCGCTTTCTTTCTAACAGATTTGTTAAGTTATTGGCGTTAAATCACATTGCTTTTTATCGTCTGTCTAGCGCTGCTTATTGGGTTTTTGACCGAAAATGGAGTGAAATCACCTTATATGTGACACATTAACGCCAATTTTTGTGCATTTTTCCAATAGTGGTCCATACTCAAGGTGTGGCAAGCTAGTGATGCGGTTGTAATAGAATAACTTGCCTGAGAGAGATAATGATTATGGCGCTGAATAAAAAAGAAAGTGGAGTGATTGATGAGATGTCTATAGTGGACGTTTTCACCAATCTTATTTTTGATGCTGACTCAAGGTTAGATGAGACAGGGTTCCTGGTTGTTGAGGCCCTTGGGCAGATTGAGTCTTCACTTTTTGAGGCCACCCGCTGTGATATCAGTGAGTTTCTTCGCGCTATGGGTGTTGATGAGATGATCACTACCGTAGGCCAGGTTAAGCGCAGCCTGGACCAGCAACAGGGCGTTATTGCCTCTAACCGTTCAGCGAGCCGCTACCTGTTACATCGCTAAGTTTGTATTCGTATTTCGATTGTCTTTCTTAACTGCCCCAGTTACGAAGCAGGTTCTACTTCCAGCTCTTGTTTATCTCCTTACCTCGGTGTTAAGTGCCCCATTAAGACACGTTATCAGCAAGCGGCGGGTTAATTAACGGGCTCAGGCAGGGTATAGCGAATACTACGCGCGTTGCTATCCACTTCCTTAACAACGACTTCGATCGCCTGATTCAGTTCAATGGTTTGTGATTTACTGGTTAAACGCAAACGCATAGGGTCAAAACTGTACTTTTGTTGCAATAAGCGCGTTTCAACAAAGCCTTCAATTAAGTGGTCATCCAGCCTGACGGTAAAGCCATTACTGTTAATTTGGGAAATGGTGCCCATAAAGGTCTGGCCAATCAAGGGCTGCATAAACTGGCACTTTAGCCATTGCTCCATTTGATAACGAGCCTGGCGGGAATTATCTTGTCCCTGCTGCATAATAGCTAGGTCTTCTGCTTTTACAGCCGCTGTTTTAGATAGTTTAATTTTACTCTTCAGTAAGCGGTGTACTGTTAAGTCGCTGTATTTTCTGATGGGTGATGTGAAAGTCGTATACTTGTCCAGGCCCATACCGTAATGGGGTAGCACTTCAGCGCTTAAACGGCTGCGCTCAAGCAGGCGACTTAAAACGGGGCGCAAAGGAAATTCCAGCTTATCATCATCAATACTTTTCATTAATTTCTGATAGCCTTGCGGTGTTGAGAAATCAATATCGGTTAGCGACAATTGTTCCTCTGCCAGCTTTTTCACATCCGCTAAGCGCTCACTACGAAACCCCGGGTGACTTATAAAAATCCCCTGGCCATCTAACATATTTGCTGCACAGCGATTAGCAGCAATCATGCACTCTTCAATGAGCTGATGAGCGCTGGTTTTTTTAATGGGTTCTATATGGTCAATTTTACGTTGTGCATTAAGGACTAGCCGGTATTCCTGGCGGTTAGGAATGACTAGGTTATGTTCTTGTCTTTGGCTCCGTAAGGCCGCAGACAGCGCTTTTAATGCCAGTAGTGTATCTTTGTGGTTATTACAGTCAGCAAGGCTTTCATCGACACCATCCTGGTCTAAAAATGCAGAAACATCGCGGTAGCTTAATTTTGCCTTGGAGCTAATCATGGCTTCAATGATTTTGTAGCTGATGATTTTGCCTTGTTGATCGGCCTCCATTTGGCATACTAAGGCGGGCCGGGTGGTATTCGGTGTTAAAGAACATAAATGATTGGCCAGTTCTTCCGGCAGCATAGATACTGGTCGTCCAGCCATGTAGGTTGATATTGCCCGCTGGCGCGCTAGCTTATCTAGCTCAGAGTCAACAGCAATCATAGCGCTGGGGTCGGCTATAGCAACTTGTAGCTGCCAACCTTGCTCTGTGTTTTTTACAAATAAGGCATCGTCCATATCCATTGTGCTGGCGGCATCAATAGTAAGAAACGGTAGCGCTGTTAAATCTTCGCGATCATTGGTATTGACTTCTATTAATGAGCTCTTCCAATTGTCAGGCCAGGCGGGCTCAAGTTGAAATTTGCTAACAACATAGTCAGTTTCAATGCCGACCTTATCCGCAGCGCCAATGACTTCAGTAATTTTTGCCTGGGGTTTGGCTTGGGGATAGGGGTGGCGGTTAATTCTACAGCGGATAAAATCGTTGGGCTTGGCGTTAAGGCGTGCCTGCGGTGGAATAAAAATCCAACGCTTTAAATTAGGTACATCGGGCTCAACAAAATGCCCTTTACCCTTAACAATATAACGGCCGGTAAATTCTTTTAGCGGGGAGTCGATCAGTTTTTCTAAAGTACCACTAACTTTTGCTTTAGCGTCTTTATTTTCCTGCTTGGTGGTAATCAGTATTTTGACTTTATCCCCGGGAAAGACTTTTTGCATTTCATCGGGGTTAATAAAAATCTCCCGGCCATCGTCTAACATTACAAACCCAAATTTTCTTTGTGTCCCTTTAACAATACCTACAGCGTACTCTTTGCTGTCTTCAATATTTTGTTTGAGCTGTTTAAGCTGGGAGAGGGTATCCTTGTCTAACATACTAATGTGTACCGAGAGTATTTCAAAATAATAAGGACAGATGACGGTTGTTATAACATCGGCCCTTTGATTGGGAGGCATAGACTAGCTGATATTAGAGTAAATGTCAGTCGATATGGCTATTCAATAGATTAATTAGGCCTGTGCTCAAAAGGCTTTTTGTTGCAAGGGTCGTTGATCATACTGAGATTCGGCCGTTAGCATGATTAATCGTTTATTTACTGATCATTTGAGTGCAGTAAGGCAGTAATAGGTTGACAATATCCCGCCATCTTTTAATAATCGAGACACATGCACCAGCTCTGGGTTCTGCCATTGCTTCTTTTGCGATTATTGCAATTTAGTGTGGTGCTTGTGGGGGATTGCCAGCAATGCCTCACAACACGATGCACTCTTTTGACTCCCTCGAGTCACTACTTGTTACACCCTGCTTATCTACGTTCTTTTCAGCCGTCATATCGATGGTTTTCAAGCTGTTGTACTCCCCTTATTAATACCTTTGATAACAAAAACCGGAGCTTTATCGATGGAAAAAATATTTGTCCTGGATACCAACGTTCTACTGCATGACCCTATGGCGCTTTATGCGTTTAAGGAACATAAGATAGTCATTCCGATGACGGTATTAGAGGAACTGGACACGATCAAAGATAGAAAGGATAAAGATGTTAGTCGCGAGGCGAGAATTGCGATTAATGCCATCGATGGCGTATTAAGCGATGCCTCACCCAAGGCAATCCAGGATGGAGTTGATATTGTGGAAGCCAAAGGAGGCGATGTGACCGGCTGTCTGGCGATTTTCCCCGATCAGCTAATTAGTCATGATAATGAAGCTCCTTATTTGGACGGCTCCCCCCAACAGGCCAACGACAATCGTATTATTAATGTGGCCCTGCATCTGCAAACTCACAATGCAGATAAATATGTTTGCCTGGTGACTAAAGATATTAATATGCGGTTAAAGGCCAAGGGCTCGGGTTTAGAAAACGTTGAAGACTATAGAAAGGATAGGGTGATCGAGGATATCGAATTGATGTCCAAAGGCTATGAAACCCTTGAAGGTGATTTTTGGGATCGTGTAGAGTCTGTGAAATCGGTGCAAAAGGGTAAGGCCACCATGCATGTGATTGACAGTAGTATTTTGCCCAACGCTTATCCGCAAATGTTTGTTTGTGACGATGGTGATTTTGTGGGTTTGGTGCGTGAGGTGGATGCGAAGTCTATTCATATCCAGCAGCTAAGTCGCGAGCGTTTAATGTCACAACAGCTATGGGGTTTGACGCCACGAAATATCGAGCAGGCAATGGCCTTCTTTTTGGTGCAGTGCGACGATATTGATATGACCGCCTTAACCGGCCCGGCAGGTTCAGGTAAAACACTGATCGCTTTAGCCTATGGCCTACATGCGATTATGGAAGAAAAGCGCTATGACAAATTAATTGTTGCGCGTAACACGCCGCCGATTGCAGAAGATATTGGTTTTTTACCCGGTACCGAAGAAGAAAAAATGGCGCCATGGTTGGCGGCCTTTGAAGATAATCTGGAGGTATTACACGGCCATGACGAATCGCCCTATGGCAGTATTGATTACATTAAAGAGCGTGCCAATATTCAATTTAAGTCGCTGAATTTTATGCGAGGTCGCTCATTTAATAATGCTTATATCATTATTGATGAGTGCCAGGGTTTAACGCAGTTTCAATTGAAATCGATTATTACGCGGGTAGGGGTAAATTCTAAAATTGTAGTGTTAGGTAACCTGGCACAGATAGATAACAAATATATTACGCCGGTGACTTCCGGTCTGACTTATCTGGTGGAAAAAAGCAAAGACTTTGAACATGCGGGGATTATGCATGTGAGTGGGATTGAGCGTTCCCGGTTGGCAGAGTTCGCTGAAGAAAATTTATAACGGGGTCTTAGGGCCGGAGGTATTCTATTCTTCAACCGGCCCCATCTTCTTGCTACCAATAAATCGCCCAAAGAAAACCCCAATCTCAAATAGCATCCACATAGGTATAGCGAGCAAAGCTTGTGAAATAATATCGGGTGGTGTTAGTAGCATCCCAAAAATAAAACACCCAACCACAATATAGGGTCTTTTTTCTGACAGCGCCTGCGGGGTGGTAATTCCCGCCCAGATTAAAAGCAGTGTGGCAATGGGAATTTCAAACGCTATACCGAAAGCAAAAAATAGTTTTAGAGTGATATCCAAAAAGCGCGCAATATCCGGTGTATAGCTAACCCCTTCAGGGCCGACGCCACTAAAGAAACCAAATACCAGTGGGAACACCACATAATAAGCGAAGGCTAAACCCGCATAAAAAAGCAGAATACTCGAAACCAGTAAAGGAATGGCAATTCGCTTTTCTGATTGATACATTCCAGGTGCAATAAAGCCCCACACTTGATACAAGATCATCGGCATAGCCACAACAATAGAAGCTACCAATGTTAATTTAAACGGTGTTAAAAACGGCGAGGCCACTTCAGTTGCGATCATACTAGTGCCTTCCGGCAGTAGAGTGCGCAGCGGTTCTGAGACAAAATGATAAATATCGTTAGCGAAATAAAACAGGCACAAAAAAACGAACAGTATGGTTAGTACACAACGCAGCAACCGATCACGTAATTCGGTTAAATGGGTGACAAGGGGTTGGGCCTGGTCGTCGTCTTGTGGGGTTTGGGTGTCGCTCATGATTGAGGCTTATCGTCGGTCGGTTCTTTTTCGTCTGCGCTGATAATGTCTTCTATATCATATTGCAGTTTATCGAGGTCGGGCTTGAGTTCGTCAGCGGTTTCCTGGAAACTTTCTTGCAGGTCGCTTTTGGTTTTGGCCAGGCTTTCCATAATGGTTTCGTTATGGATTTGCTGTTTAATGTCGTCGGCACCAACTTCCCGCTCTATTTCAGATTTAATCTGATTGAAACTGCGGCGCATGCGGGAGACAAATAGCGTCACACTACGCACCGCACCGGGCAGGCGTTCCGGCCCCATAATAAGTAGGGACAGAACACCGATTAGCAGTAGTTCCAGAAAACCAATATCGAACATAGATTAATAACTATTTGGCGGAGGTGGCTTAAGACTTTTCTTCGTCGGCTTTTTCAGCTTTGGCGTCGATATTGCCGAGGCTTTCGTCACTCTCGTCGTTAGGGTCTTTCTTATCGTCGCTCATGCTGTTCTTAAAACCTTTGATGGCTTCGCCTAAATCGCCGCCTATATTACGCAGGCGTTTGGTGCCAAATAGCATGACGACAATGGCTAAAATAATTAATAACTGCCAAATGCTGATTCCACCGATTCCCATAACTGTTCTCCATATATCTGTTAATTGTTTACTGTTCTCTTGATGCTTTTTCGTCGATACCGGATAGACCAAAACGGCGGGCCAGTTCGTCTAACACTGCATCACTGTCTTCACCGAGGTGTGACAGCATAACGAGGGAGTGAAACCACAGGTCGGCGGTTTCATAGATCAGGTCTTTGTTGTCACCGCTGTGCTCGGCATCTTTGGCAGCGATAATCGCCTCATTAGCTTCTTCGCCCACCTTTTCTAAAATCTTGTTTAAGCCTTTATGGTGCAGGCTGGCAACGTAGGAGGATTCGGGATCAGCGTTTTGTTTACGCTGTTCCAGCAGGTCTGCCAATTTTTTTAGTACGTCGCTCATAATTGCTTCTTGGGTTTTGGTTTACGGTACTTACTTTGAATAAATATCGCCAGGGTCTTTAATAACCTTTTCGACTGTCTGCCAGGCGTTGTTTTCCAAGCGACGATAAAAGCAGCTGCGCCTGCCGGTATGACAGGCAATGCCGCCGATTTGCTCCACTTTCAAAATGATTACATCTTCATCGCAATCAATACGGATTTCCTTAATCGACTGCACGTGCCCAGATTCTTCGCCTTTACGCCAAAGCTTTTGCCGTGAACGTGACCAATAGACAGCTCGTTGTTCTTGCACCGTTAGAGCCAGTGATTCACGGTTCATCCAGGCAAACATCAGGATATCATTAGTTTCAGCATCCTGGGTAATAGCGGGCACCAGGCCATCGCTGGTCCAGCGTACCTGTTCAAGAAATTCCTGGGTGATATCTACCGCGGTGCTTTCAGTCATTTTCGGCCGTCGTATTCTGCGTGCTTTGATGGGGGCATTATGCCATAGAAGATTTAGCGTCGCAGCCATAGCACTCCGGCTACAGCGGCTAACCCCCAAGCTGTGGTCGATACCTGTTTCAGATCGAACAAGCCATCGAAGACCAGAGGGCTAACAGCGGCAAGAGCTATTAGCATGGTTAGGCCAAGGGTATTGCTTCGGCGGCGGTCACTTTGCAGCTGCTGTTCTAATTGCTTGATTTGTAACTGCTGCTGCTCGTTAGCGGCCTGTAATTGTTTGGACTGTTGCAAGCTATCCAGCACGGCTTGAGGTAGCTGGGGTAATTGCTCTAACCAACCGGGCACATGTTTGGCCAACCGTTTATAAATGCCGCTGGGCGCGTAGCGGTCTTTAAGCCATTGCTCCAAAAAGGGTTGGGCGGTATCCCAGAGGTTAAGCTGTGGGTAAAGCTCACGTCCCAGACCTTCGATATTGAGCATGGTTTTTTGCAGTAGGACTAATGAAGGCTGCACTTCCATTTCAAAACGGCGGGCGGTCTGGAACAGATAAATCAATAATTGGCCAAAGGAGATTTCCGCAATGGGCTTTTCAAAAATCGGCTCGCAGGCACTGCGGATGGCAGATTCAAACTCATTGACTTTGGTATGGGGTGGAACCCAGCCACACTCAACATGGAGCTCGGCCACTAAACGGTAGTCCCTTTGGAACATGGCTAATAGGTTTCTGGCGATATAGTACTGATCAAAATCACTGAGCGAGCCGATAATGGCACAGTCAATACCAATATATTGCGGTGTTTGTGGATGCTCCCGAGAGACAAAAATATTTCCCGGATGCATATCTGCATGGAAAAAACTATCTCGCAGTACTTGGGTAAAAAAGATTTCAACACCGCGTTCCGCCAATAATTTCATATTGGTATTTTGGGCCTCCAGCGCTTTAACATCCGTGACCGCAATGCCATGAATTCTTTCCATGGTTAGCACTTTGTGGTTGGTATAGTCCCAGTGCACTTCTGGTATATAGAGCGTATCGGAGTTTTCAAAGTTGCGACGCAGCTGTGCGGTATTGGCACCTTCATGTTGCAGGTCTAATTCATCGAGAATGGTATGCTGATAATCTTCAATCACTTCCGTGGGACGTAAACGACGCCCATCCGGTAGATATTTTTCAATCAGTTTGGCAATACTAAATAGCAGCTTAATATCCTGGCAAATGGTTTTATCAATACCGGGGCGGATAACTTTAACTACAACATCTTCACCAGAATGTAAGGTGGCGGCATGGACTTGAGCAACGGAGGCTGATGCCATCGGTTCTGGTTCGAACTTGGCAAACAGTTCATTAACCGGCTGTTTCAGTGCGGTTTCTATAATATTGATAGCGTCTTGCGATGGAAACGGCGGGACTTGATCTTGTAGTTTTGCCAGCTCATCAATAATATCGTCTGCCAATAAATCGCGACGAGTGGAGAGCATTTGCCCAAATTTAACAAACACCGGGCCCAGGGCTTCCAGGGATAAACGCAAACGCTCACCACGTGATTGTTTGGGGGCAGGCAATAACCGCCAGGGGGCAATAGCGAATAAAGCGCTTAGCCCCGAAGGTAATTGATCGGCATCAACAAAGGTATCCAGACGATAACGGAGGGCAACACTGGCGATTTTGCTAAGTCGTTGGGTGCGAGACACGGTTATCCTTGAGGGTTCAGACGCTGTTTAATTTTTTGGATTTGTGCGTTAAGTCGGTCAGTGCGCATAGCAAGTTTGTCGACATCTGTTAAAAAATGATCAACCTGCCAGCGGGCTGGCACCAGGTCACTTTCTTCAACAATATATTCGTCTACTTGTCGCTTAATCCCTTGCAAGGCTTGCAGGCCAAAACGAAAACCCTGGCGAATATTACGACCCAGTTGATGGCCAACCACATCGCCAAAGATATTGGCCAGGGGGGCTTCCCAATCGATATCCAGTTGCTTGAGAATTTTTTGTAGCGTGATTAAGGCCTGGCTATCGCCATGCAGTTCCAGTTCACCGTTGATTAAAGCGCTGGCAGGGTCGGCGGAGGTAGCCAGTTTAGTAAATTCGCTGAAGCTACCTGTTAGAGCGGTGTCGGCCTTGCCATCATAAAAACCGCAAAGGCGAATATCGCCGTCGCCGGGTATCAGGTAGAGATTTAATAGCGGTGAGCTGCAATGGAGTAAAAACACATGGCTCTTTAGCTCTGCCAGTTTATTGAGTGTGGAGGGGTCCAGTTTTAGCGCTGCATTAATCGCTGCTTCCAACGCACCGATGGCTGTGGTGTGAAGTGTTGTGCTAATGATTTTGGGCTCAGTAATCATGCCTTAAGGCCTTTATGAACCGCTACAATCCCGCCCGTCATATTATGGTATTCACAGCGGGCAAAGCCGGCATCTTCCATCATGGCTTTTAGGGTGTCTTGATCAGGGTGCATTCGAATACTTTCCGCCAGATAGCGGTAGCTCTCTTCATCATCCGCCACCAGCTTGCCGATCTTGGGCAGTAGCTTAAAGGAGTAATTATCGTAGACTTTGCTGAGCAGTTCACTTTCAGGTTTTGAGAACTCCAGTACCAATAGGCGGCCACCGGGTTTAAGCACCCTTAGCATGGAGCGCAGCGCTTTATCTTTATCCGTCACATTGCGCAGCCCAAAGGCGATAGTGATGCAATCAAAGGTATTGTCGGGAAAGGGCAGGGCTTCGGCATTGGCCTGAGTGTATTCAATATTGCCCACCAGACCCAGGTCGGTCAGCTTATCGCGGCCCACTTTTAGCATGGAATCATTGATATCTGCCAGTACGACTCGACCCTCATCTCCCACAATCTTGCTAAACTTTGCTGCTAAATCCCCCGTTCCTCCGGCAATATCTAAAACTTGGTGGCCGGGACGTACCCCAGAGATTTCAATGGTAAAACGTTTCCAGATACGGTGGATGCCCGCCGACATCAGGTCATTCATAACGTCGTATTTGGCGGCTACCGAATGGAATACACCGGCCACCATCCCCGCTTTTTGCTCGCGTTCTACGGTTTTGTAGCCAAAATGTGTGTTGTTAGAGTCGGAATCGGACATGGTGATTGCTATCTATCTATCTATGCTAGGAATGGGTCGCTTATTGTAGCGATTATCAGCATAAAAGCCATGGATAGAGCGCGCTTAAAGAATCAGGGAACAATTTGTGGCTTGCGTTGGCCCATGGCTGCTCGGCGGAAGGTCTGGTTTAAATATCCAGTTTTTCCCGCATAGCCTGTAAGCGCTCTTTTCTCTCTTTATTGCTTAATGGCTGGCTAATATTTTCAGGGATGGCTTTATGGATAGGCATATCCAGTCGCTCACCATTGATTACCCTGCCCACTAAAATTTCATAATTGCGTTTAAAAACAGGGAAGGCTTTGGCTTCGCTATTGCCGCTAAGAAAAAACCAGTCCGATGCATTGCCCGCTAAATAAACGATAGGATGTGACCAGCTTTGTTCAATTTTAGGTGTGGCGGCGCGGCAGGCTTCCAAATAAGCATTGTAGGCATCAGGTAGGCCAAACTCTTCGGGGTTGGGATCGCAAAACTTTCTTACAGTATGAAGTGTTGGTAAATATTCTGATTCTTTAATCGCTTTGCGCGTGCCAATCATAATTCTTTCAGGGCTTAAGTCGCACAGTGTTTTTACCCATAACTGTTTCGCCATCATAATTTTCTGGTCGTCAGAGAAGGCTTTGTGAAATTGATTATGGTACGCCAACTGAAATTCCGTAAACATCTGGTTGATGGCGGTAATATGGTCTTCAGTAGGTGTGGCGTTATGCATTGTAGGTGTTGTCATCTTCGCTTTACCTTTATTCGCCTTCAACGAGGTCTTTGGCCCAGCTTCTGTCGGTGAGGAGGTCGAAGGTGCTCTTACGCTCCGGTTGACCTGATCGATCAGTGAGTTGCTGTCCTGCATAGTGTTGCCCCATTTGATGACGAGTCGCCCATTGGTATTTGGCGTGCTGTAAAAATTTAGTATTCCAGGAGCGCTGGATTTGTTGGGTATCGCGCCAGAATAAAACAAATTCTGGCACCAGTTGCCTGGCGAAGTCCATATCTATATTAGCCAGTTTTAAAATATCGTAAACATCTTCATTGGGTTGCCAGTTGGCGGGAATTTCCCGTGGCTCGTAATCCAGTTCCATGGTTTTATTAAACTGCGCCCATTGCCTTCTGATATGGGCAATAAATTTTGAATTCCAGGTGCTATGGGCTTCGCCACGTTCACGCCAGTACAACACAAATTCCGGAATAGAGTCTTCGATAAAATCAGCCGTAATGCCGGTGCGATATAAAATTTCCAAAGCATCGGGGCTGGGCTGCCACTGCTGATTAATATCGTTAGACAATGCCTGCTGGTTGTTAGCGGTCGCTTGCCGGCTTTGATGAAAGCGCCATTCTTTTAAAACATGCTGGCGGAATTTACTGGACCATGAATGGGACACTTGCTGGCGGTCCCGCCAATACAGCACAAAATCTTCCCGCTGCTGTAAGGCAAAGTCACGGGGGATATTGTGGTTCATGGTAATCAGTTGCAGTAAGTCTTCATCGGGCTGCCAGTTATCGGCTAACAGGTTGGCACTTTTCTTGGTCGGCGTTGCTACAGTTTGTTGTGGCGAGGGCTCAGTTGCCTGGGATTGCTCATTCATCGCAAAGCGAAACTGCTGGTTTTGGGTCAGTGGAGCAGACTCAATCAGGATGATGCCTTTATCTTTTAAGCTTTGGCAGATGCGCTGTAACTCGTTCAGATCCCAAAACGGTAAATATTTTTGCAGGTCGTTACGGTTTAGGGTGAACCATTGGTAGCCGCGTTGTTGGCTGCCCTGGCTATATTCCATACAGTCGTTAAGCACCTGCAGGAGTACCGCCTCTTCCAGGCCAATGGTGGTGGCCAGGGAAGGAGAAATAATTAACGGTCGCTCGGGAATCAGGGATGACATAAGGCTTACAGTAAAGTGTTCAACATGTGCTGGCTAGGTTTTTGTTATTAACCCAGGACTTAGCCTGAGTGTTGCATCGGTCGCCTATTGTACGGCTCGCACTGGCAAGGCACCAGTTAAGCTGCTTAAATAGATACTGTTAATATATACAGTTATTGGTTAACATCAGCTTTTTATCGACAGGTATGCCCCAATGGCCAAACGCAAAACCGCTTATGTCTGCAATGATTGTGGCTCTGACTATGCCAACTGGCAGGGTCAGTGCAAGGATTGTGGGGCCTGGAATACGCTGTCGGAAGTTAAGTTAGCTTCTTCCCCTGCTGCCGCTAAAGAGGCACGCTTTCAAGGCTATGCCGGTGCGGCCAATGGTCAGGCAGTGCAAACCCTTGATCAGATCAACCTGGAGCAGCTACCTCGTTTTAGCAGCGGTGCAGGGGAGTTTGACCGTGTTCTCGGCGGTGGTCTGGTGCATGGCTCGGCGGTGTTGGTGGGTGGTCACCCTGGTGCAGGTAAGAGTACATTGTTGTTACAAACCATGTGTCATCTGGCGCAATCGATGGATGCACTCTATGTCACTGGTGAAGAGTCATTGCAACAAGTGGCTATGCGCGCCCAGCGTTTAGGCCTGCCTACCGATAAATTAAATATGTTGTCTGAAACCAATGTTGAGGCCATCTGCGCCCAGGCGGAGGTGTTAAAGCCGAAAGTATTGGTGGTTGATTCTATTCAGGTTGTTCATAGTGAGGATGTTACTTCCGCGCCGGGCAGTGTGTCCCAGGTGAGGGAGTGTGCCGCTTATCTAACCCGTTATGCCAAGCAAACCGGCACGGTTTTGTTTTTGGTGGGGCATGTGACCAAAGATGGCAGTTTGGCTGGGCCCAAGGTTCTGGAGCATATGATTGATTGCTCAATCTTGTTAGAGGGTTCTGAAGATAGCCGCTTTAGAACGCTCCGTGGCCAAAAGAATCGCTTTGGTGCAGTCAATGAGTTAGGGGTTTTTGCTATGACCGAGCAGGGTTTAAAGGAGGTTAAAAACCCCTCGGCTATTTTTCTATCCCGCACCGAAGAGCCTGCTTCCGGCAGTGTGGTGATGGTGGTTTGGGAAGGTACTCGGCCTTTGCTGGTAGAAATTCAAGCGCTGGTAGATGACTCGCCCTTAGGCAACCCCAGGCGGGTTGCTGTGGGTTTGGAGCAAAACCGTTTGGCGATGTTATTGGCGGTATTGCATCGTCATGGTGGTTTGCAGGTGGGTGACCAGGATGTGTTTGTGAATGTGGTGGGTGGCGTTAAGGTATTGGAAACCAGTGCGGACCTGTCATTGCTATTGGCTATTGTGTCGAGTTTTCGCAACCGGCCTTTGCCGCAGGATTTAGTGGTATTCGGCGAGGTGGGCTTATCGGGTGAGATACGCCCTGTGCCCAGTGGTCAGGAGCGTATTCATGAAGCGGCCAAGCATGGTTTTAAACGAGCGATTGTGCCACAGGCCAATGTACCTAAAGGTGGTGTGCAGGGTATGGAAATTGTGGGGGTGAGTAAATTAGTGGAAGCGCTTGAGGCGATTTAAACCCTACCCGTCATTCCCGCGAAGGCGGGAATCCAGGCGTTTCATAAATGATTACGCACTTCGTGCGCCTCTGGATCCCGCATCTAGTGCGGGATGACGTGGGTGTGAGTAGTTACTTAGCAACATCATTAAGCCATTAAACAGAACT
>JAAELM010000212.1 GCA_024226635.1 Oceanicoccus sp.
AAATATGGTTAAGAAATATGGTTAAAAACATAAAGAATCAGGTCAGCACAATAACTAACTAACCGCTCGCAAGTTTAGCACTAATCACACAGACAAGTGGTGATAATTAGGCACTGTTGCTAAACTGCTGGGATAGCAGTGCCTACCTTTGGGGCTAGTAACCTAACATTTTACCTGTGGTTGCTTTAAATATTTTAACTAAACTGCCGATAGTGGACTCAAGAAGTAACTTACCAGGGATTATCAATGAACTTATTTAACATATCCATTAAGCGTCGGCTGTTGCTACTTGCCATTATTGCGGTTGTAGGGTTGCTGTTTGTTGGTGTTATTGTGGCTAATGGCATGGCCAATTTGCAGCATTTGCAACGCAGTGATACACAGTTGAGTGACATCAAGGCTGATATGCTGATGCTGCGGCGGCACGAGAAGGACTTTCTTGCCCGCAGGGATGACAAATATGTGAAGCGGTTTAATCGCACGCTTAAGCAAACCCTGATTGAAGTGAATAGCTTATCGGCGAAGCTGAAAACAGCCAACATTGATACCAGTGCATTGACTGAGATGGGAGCCAGCTTAAAAGACTATGGCAGCCGCTTTAATAGGGTTGTCGAGCATCAGCGTACCATTGGTTATGATTCTAAATCGGGCCTTTATGGAGCTTTGAGAGCCAAAATTCATTCCGTAGAAGAAAAACTGTCAGATGCTCCTGAGCTGAGGGCTTCTATGTTGATGCTGCGTCGTCATGAAAAGGATTTTATGTTGCGCCGCAACCTGAAGTATTTGGGTAAATTTGATCAGGAAGTTGAAAAATTCACCTCCCTGACCCCGGTCTATATGAGCGCTGCTGAGAGCGAAGCTATCAATGGTTCGGTTGGGAATTATGTCAGTCAGTTTAAATCTTTAGTTGATGCAGAAAAGACGATCGGTTTGGACCCGGATTCTGGTGCCTTGGGTGAGTTAAGGGCAACGGTTCATATTGCGGAGAAATTATTCAAAGGTTTAAAGGCGACCTTGAATACTATGATTGCTGAAGCGACCGCCAATAACTCTCAGTTTTTAATTGCCTCTATCGCACTGATCGGTTTGGTTATTGGTTTTTCTGCCCTGGGTGTTGCCTTTTCTATTTTTAAACCGCTGGAAAATTTTGTCAAAGAGATTACCGATGTGATTAAGCATAAAGACCTGTCGGTACGTTTAAGTGTTCATGGGCAGGGTGAAATCGGGGAAGTAGCCCTCGCTTTTAATAGCTTACTGGAAGCCTTGCATGAAATGATTGGAAGGATTAATGATGCCTCTATGACGGTAGCCAGCTCGGCGGAAGAAATGTCGATGGTGACGCAGGAAGTTAAACACTCGTCCGATACACAAACCAGTGAAGTGCAGCACGCCGCGGTTGCCGTTAATGAGATGAGCGCCACCGCCCATGAAATTGCCCGCAACGCTTCTTCTGCAGCGGATAGCGTTAGCGAAGTGGATATGCAGTTAAAAGAGGGCGTTGAGGTTTCCCAGGAAGCCCGCCAGGAGATTGAAGCCCTGACACACGAAGTACAGGATGCAGCGAATGCTATCAAAGAGCTTGAGCGCAATAGTGAAAACATAGGGCAGGTGTTAGATGCGATTCAAAATGTTGCCGAACAGACCAACCTGCTAGCGTTGAATGCGGCGATTGAAGCAGCAAGGGCTGGCGAGCAAGGTCGAGGTTTTGCGGTGGTGGCTGATGAGGTAAGAACCCTGGCGCAGCGTACGCAAGAGTCAACAGAGACGATTCGTAAAACCATTACTGAATTTCAGCAGGGCACCAATCAAGTGGTTGCCACGGTAAGTAACTCAAACCAGCGTGCCGAGTCCGGTATTGCCAAGGTAACAAGGTCTTCAGAGATTTTAACGGATATCTCAACCATGGTTAGCCAAATTAACGATATGAATATCCAGATAGCGGCTGCCGCAGAAGAGCAAGGTGCAACTGCAGAAGAAATTAGCAGTAATGTAACCCGCGTGTCTGATCTGTCAAAGGCGACCAAGGCGCAAACGGAACAAACCTCAGAGGCCAGCGGGGAGTTGGCTCAATTGGGTACATCCCTAAGAGATATGGTGAGTGCTTTTAAACTTTGATTGCGGAAGTTTTTCCGGGATAGACAACAAAAAAGGCCAACAGATGTTGGCCTTTTTTGTTTTTGTGTGACGTAAATTATACCTTGCAAACCTCTTCAGCCTGAAACCCTTTAGGCCCTTCAGATAAGGTAAACTCAACTTGTTGGCCCTCATCTAACGTTTTGTAACCATCCCCTGCAATAGAGCGAAAATGAACAAAGACATCGTCTCCCTGTTCCTGAGTGATAAACCCAAAGCCTTTTGCGTTGTTAAACCATTTTACCGTTCCGGTTACACGATCTGACATTAAATTAATCCTCTTTATTATATTGATTATTATTGTGAGTAACTAATTCAGTGCTACTGTTGTTCTTTGACAATATTACATAACACTGGCTGGGCTGATCTTCGCAAGCGAATGATAAGTCCCGAGGGAAAGCAGGAAGCGATTAAACTACCCTAAATAAATAAATAAATAAATAAACTCATTCAATTATTGTTATTAGTCTTTTGATAAAAGGCAAAAACTTGAGCCAAATAGTACCGTCTGGCAAATAGACTTGTCTATTCATTTAAATAAAAATTTATCCGTAAGCAGCATTTACGGATAAAGCTTGGGCAGACAGTTACAGGGCATTAATTTGTTCCAGTTGCTGTTGCAGCTTGTCGAGAGATTGCTGCTGGGCTAATTGTTTTTCCTTTTCTTTATTGACGACGGCTTCTGGTGCTTTATCAACAAATTTAGGATTGCTTAGCTTGCCGCTAATACGGTCCAAATCTTTCTGCAGTTTTTCAATCTCTTTCGCCAGGCGCGCGGTTTCGGCTGCTTTATCGATCAGGCCTGCCATCGGCACCAGGATTTCCATTTGTCCAACCAATGAGGTGGCTGACATGGGCGCTTTATCACCTTCGGCCAGCCAGGTAACTGTTTCCAGCTTGGCCAGTGTCATCAGGAACTGACGGTTTTCTTCCAGCCTTCTCTGATCTTCGCTATCCCCATTTTTTATCAGGATAGGAATGGCTTTGGCAGGGGAGATATTCATTTCACCGCGAATATTACGCACACCTTCAATCACGCCTTTTACCCATTCAATGTCCGTCTCGGCCTGGGCATCAATATAATCTTGATTTAATTCAGGGTAGGGTTGCAACATAACGGTGGCTTCACCACCTTCAGTGACTTTGCCGGTCAGTGGTGCAACGCGCTGCCAAATTTCTTCAGTGATAAAGGGCATAAACGGGTGAAGCAAACGCAATGTGGTTTCCAATACGCGAATCAAAGTACGACGGGTGCCTTTTTTCAGGGCAGGGGAGGCGTTGTCGTCCCATAGCACGGGTTTTGAAAGCTCGAGGTACCAATCACAGTATTCGTTCCAGATAAACTCGTAGAGCGCCTGTGAGGCCAAATCAAAGCGATATTGCGCAATGGCTTCAGCCACTTCCTGTTCGGTGCGTTGTAAACGGGAAATAATCCAGCGGTCGGCCAGGGTTAATTCGTAGTCGCTGCTGCCGTCTTGTCCGCAGTCCTGGTCTTCGGTATTCATCAACACATAGCGGGCTGCATTCCAGATTTTATTACAGAAGTTGCGGTAGCCTTCGATACGGCCCATATCAAATTTAATATCGCGGCCGGTAGAGGCCAGCGAGTAATAAGTAAAACGCAGCGCATCGGTACCATAGGCGGCAATGCCTTCGGGGAATTGCTTGCGTGTTGCCTTTTCAACTTTTTTGGCTAACTGTGGCTGCATCATACCGCTGGTGCGTTTGCCCACCAGTTCTTCCAGTTCAATGCCATCAATCAAGTCGATAGGGTCTAACACATTGCCTTTGGACTTGGACATTTTCTGCCCTTCGGCATCCCTTACCAAGCCGTGAACATAGACCTGCTTAAAGGGCACTTCCTGTTTAAAGTGCAGGGTCATCATAATCATTCTGGCTACCCAGAAGAAAATAATATCGAAGCCGGTGACTAACACATTGGTTGGGTGGAAGGTGGCGAGTTCTTTGGTGTCTTCTGGCCAACCCAGGGTTGAGAAGGTCCATAGCGCTGAGGAGAACCAGGTATCCAGTACGTCGTCGTCCTGACGTAAGGTTTGATCCCCTAAACTATGTTTGGCGCGCACCTCTTCTTCATTGCGGCCCACGTAGACCTTACCTTCTTCGTCATACCATGCAGGGATACGGTGGCCCCACCATAGCTGTCTGGAGATACACCAGTCCTGGATATCACGCATCCATGAGAAATAGATATTTTCATATTGTTTGGGTACAAATTCGATATCGCCATTTTCAACGGCGGCAATAGCTGGTTTCGCCAGGGTCTTGGCATCGACATACCACTGATCGGTTAGATAAGGCTCGATAACCACACCGGAGCGATCACCGCGGGGAACCTTTAACTTATGGTCATCAATTTTATCCAGCAGCCCCTGTGCGTCTAAATCGGCAACGACTTGCTTACGGCAATCAAAACGATCCATACCTTGATAGGCTTGCGGGACGTTTTTATTCATTGTGGCATTGTCGGTAAGCACATTGATCATCGCCAGGTTATGGCGCTTGCCCATATCATAATCGTTAAAGTCGTGGGCGGGGGTGATTTTTACGCAGCCGGTACCGAATTCCATATCGACATATTCGTCGGCGATAATGGGAATTTCTCGATCAGTTAATGGCATTTTGATCATTTTACCGATCAGGCCCTGATAGCGTTCATCGTTGGGGTTAACAGCAACAGCGGTGTCACCCAACATGGTTTCGGGGCGAGTAGTGGCAACGGTTAGTTGACCAGAACCATCAGCTAGCGGGTAGTGGAAGTGCCACAAAAAACCGTTTTCTTCTTCAGAAATAACTTCAAGGTCGGATACGGCGGTATGCAGTACGGGGTCCCAGTTAACCAGGCGGGTGCCGCGGTAAATCAGGTCTTCTTCATATAAGCGTACAAAGACTTCCTGTACAGCGTTAGACAAGCCTTCATCCATGGTAAAGCGTTCACGTGACCAATCCGCAGAGGCGGCCATACGGCGAAGCTGTTGGGTAATGTTGCCGCCGCTTTCTTCTTTCCACTCCCAGACCTTCTCAATAAACTTGTCCCGGCCCAGTTCTTTGCGTTTGATACCCTGAGCTTCCAGTTGGCGTTCCACCACCATTTGGGTGGCAATACCGGCGTGGTCAGTTCCCACCTGCCAGAGGGTGTTATTACCTTTCATCCGGTTATAGCGGATCAACACATCCATAATGGTTTCCTGGAAACCATGGCCCATATGCAGGCTGCCGGTGACATTCGGCGGCGGGATCATAATGCAGTAGGGCTCACCTTCACCGCTGGGAGCAAAATAGCCTTTCTTTTCCCAGTTTTGGTACCACTTGGTTTCGATGTCGGCGGGTTGGAATGTTTTATCCATTAGTGTTGGGCTTCTTCGTGTAAAAAGGGGTCGGTAGTATAAAGAGTTATGGCTTGGCAGAAAACAGGTACAGGGGGAATAAAGCGTGAAATAGGCGGGTAGGAGTGAGTGAGGGCTGTAATTCAAAGGTATGAACTAAACGAGGCCGTAACCCCAAAAAGCCGTCATTCCCGCCTTCGCGGGAATGACGGTAGTCATTTTCGTTGAAGCCAGTCCTCAATCACACAAGTGTTTCTCCGCCAACTGTTTAATCACTGCAGGGGAACACTGGGATAACCGCTGGCGCAGTTGGTCTTCAATGGTCGGAATAAACTCATCAATGATTTCCTGAATCAGCAGATCCATATTCACTTCTTCTTCGGCTGCTGGGCTCGAGGTAGCGTGAGGGGCCATTTCAAGTTCGGTGAACATCTCTTCCTGCTCTTCCTCATAGCCTGGGTCTTCAGGGTTTAGGGGTGGGTTTAGGGGTGGGTTTAGTGACTCGGGTTCGCTATTAACCACATCATCCAGAATAGGAATATCGATATTAAGATCATCATCCAGTAAACCTTTGATGGATTTGAGTTCATCCAGTAAATCGTTTTTTGAGGTTTTTTCCTGGGGCAATTGTTCGTTATTACTACTCATGGGGATGTCCAGCCTGGGTGCTCTTTTAGATTTTTGGATAAAGCATAGCAGTGATCTTTTATTTGCGCAGATCGTGGTTTTCCAACGGGTAACCGCGGTCTCGATAGAAGCGATAATTGCTGCGGGTGGACTCAATGACGGTGGCGGATTGCACAACAATTTCTGACACCCGCTCAAAGCGGCTAAAGAACTCGGGTACCGTCGGCGAGAGGTTAATCAATAAACCGTTAACAGCGGTTGAAGATCCTTGACCTCGATTAAAACCGATATTTAATAAGCCCTGTGCGTTACTGTCAGTCTCTTTGGTTTCAAGCTGGTGCGGAACAAAACTGCTATTGCGCCACGACCATAATAATTGATCCAGTGCATTGGCTTGAGCCTGGTCCTCGCTGTGGATATAAATCGAATGGCCCAGCTTAAAGGCTTTCTCTGCCAGTCGGCAGGCGAACAGCTGGCGCTGTTCGCTGCTTTCGGCACCCAGGATATAAAAGTCGACCTTGGTCATTGCCCTTATTTACCGCTTTTGTTGATCAGGTATTGCGTGAGCAAACCAACAGGGCGGCCTGTGGCGCCTTTATTGCCACCTGAATTCCAGGCGGTGCCCGCAATATCCATATGGGCCCAGCGCATATTTTTAGCAAAGCGTGACAGGAAGCAAGCCGCTGTAATACTGCCGCCACCCGGGCCACCAATATTGGCAATATCCGCAAAGTTGCTGTTTAGCTGGGACTGGTATTCGTCCCACAGCGGCATATGCCAGGCTTTGTCGCCAATCTGTTTACCGGCGTCCAGCAATTCTTCGGCAAAATCGTCTTCATTACTGTAAAGGCCGGAGGCGTGTTTACCCAGCGCCACCACGCAGGCACCGGTTAAGGTGGCGATGTCAATCACGGACTGGGGTTTGAATTTTTCTACATAGGTCAGGGCGTCACAGAGTACCAGCCGACCTTCAGCATCGGTGTTCAGCACTTCAATGGTCTGGCCAGACATACTGGTAACCACATCACCGGGTTTGGTGGCATTGCCGGCGGGAAGGTTTTCTGCAGCGGCAATAACAGCCACCACATTGATCGGCAGCTTAAGCTCAGTGATTGCTGTCATGGTGCCCATTACACTGGCTGCACCACACATATCATATTTCATTTCATCCATAGCGGCGCCGGGCTTAAGGCTGATACCGCCACTGTCAAAGGTAATCCCTTTGCCAACCAGGGCATGGGGCTTTTGGCTTTTGGCAGCTCCGTTGTATTCCATCACGATTAATTTAGCGGGCTGGTCCGTACCGGCGGTGACCGATAGCAATGAGCCCATACCCAATTCGCGCATTTTCTTTTCTTCAAGCACAGAGACAGACAGGCTTTTGTGCTTTCTGCCCAAGGCTTTTGCCTGTTTGGCTAAATAGCTTGGGGTACAAATATTGCCCGGCAGGTTGCCCAGTTCTTTGGCCACGTTCATACCGGTGGCAATGGCTTTACCCTGGTTGGCCGAAGCCTTGGTCTGTTTGTCAGCTTTGCTGGTAACAGTCACTCGCTTCAGGGTTGCCGCAGGCTTGGGTTTGCTAACGGTTTCGCTATAGCGGTAGTTGGCGCTGCCGCCGGCAATGGCCACCTGGCCCGCTGCCCATGCGTTGTCACGGCCCTGCACAGAAAGCTCATCAATTAATAGGCAGGCGTCTTTTAGCTTGCTGTCGCTGGCGACTTTTAAGCCTGTAGTCAGTAGTTTGCGAAAATCCGCTTCCGCCAGTTTCTTACCTTCGCCGCAGCCCAATAGCAGAATACGTTCAGCTTTAACACCGCTGATAGCCGGCAGCAGCAGGGTATCGGCTACCTTACCTGAGATATCACCGCGTTTAACCATGGCTTGAATAACACCGCCGCTGGCTTTATTTAAGCGCCTGGCCACTTTGGACAATTTTCCATCGGTAAAAACAGGGGTAATTAAGCACTGGCTGCGAAGTGATTCCGGTTCAGTAATAGCTTTAACGATGACATCCATAGGGCTTCCTTTGATACTGTATTGGCTTAAATAAAAAGATTGATAGATAATGCTTGCGCATTCCTAATGGCGCCATAGTGTACTGGCTAGCCGTTAAGGTTAAAAGGCTCTATAAAATAATTCTGGGACATATTTATCCATGATTCTTTTCCGCTATTTGGCGAGGGAAATCTTTATCACCATGTTGGCGGTCAGCGCTACTTTGCTGGTGATAGTGATGAGTGGGCGCTTTGTGAAATATCTCGCCCAGGCTGCTTCCGGTGATTTAGCCCCGGATGTGGTTTTCAGTATTATGGCTTACCGTCTGCCCAGCTTTCTGGAGCTGGTGTTACCGCTGGGTTTATTTATTGCCATCCTGTTGGCCTATGGCCGTCTCTATGTAGAAAGTGAAATGACCGTGATGGCGGCCTGTGGTTTGTCGACTCGCCGGTTGGCGTTGTTTACTTTGGCGCCCGCAGTTGCAGTAGCGCTTTTAGTCTCCTGGTTAAGTTTGTATGCCAGCCCCATGGGTATTGCCAAGGTGCAGGAAATTTTTCAGGATGCTAAAAACTCCAGCGGTCTGGAATTGCTGGTGGCGGGGCGCTTTCGTATAGATGAAAAGTCAGGGCGGGTTACCTATATAGAGCGCCTCGATGATGGCAGGCAAGTGATGGAGGAGGTGTTTTCCGCTGAGCAGTCCAAGGCCAGGCAGGGGGGCAAAAAGCTTTCGGTGATATTGGCCGAGCGGGGCACGATACAAAATATTGAGCAACACAATGGGCGCTATCTGGTGTTGGAAAATGGCTATCAATATATTGGCAAGCCCGGCAGCCAGGAATTCAGGGTGACGGCCTTTGATCAGTTTGGGCAGTTAATTAAAGAGCCGGAAATACAGCGCAATAGCTATAAAAAAACCGATGCCCGTAGTACCGAACAACTGCTAGCCTCCACTAAACTGGAAGATAAAGCTACGCTGCAGTGGCGTATTTCCCTGGGCATTTTAGTGCCAATCATTGCTCTGATTGCCCAGGCATTAAGTAAAACCAATCACCGTCGTGGGCGCTTTGTAAAAATGCTGCCGGCCTTTTTGATTTATATTGTTTATATCGTGCTATTAAATGCCGCAAGGGATGGTATAGAAAAAGAAAAAATTCCTTTGGAATTGGGGCTGTGGTGGGTGCATGGGGTGTTTTTGTTAATTGCTTTGCTGCTGTTATTTGGTGCTGATGGTTGGCGTCGGTTGCAGTCTAAATCAGCCCCGGGTCTTGATACTCGTGGGGCGGGGCAATAAGCGATGAAAAAGTTGAGTCGTTATATCTCCAGCGTTATTTTTGCCAGTATTTCACTGGTGCTTATTGTGTTGTTGGGCTTTGATGCCATCGCGGCCATTATCGATGAGATGGATAATCTGCAGCAACACTATGATTTTGTAGCGGCACTATGGTTTGTGCTGTATTCCATTCCGGCGAATGTCTTTGATTTATTACCCTTTGCTGCCTTGGTGGGCTGTTTGGCTGGATTGGGTGCTTTGGCCAATAATAGTGAGTTAGTGGTGATACGCAGTGCGGGTGTGTCAACCAATCGAGTGGTGTGGATGGTTATGCGTCCCGCTATTATGATTATGGTCGCCGGGATGTTGATCAGTGAATATGTTGCGCCTTACAGCGAAAGTATTGCCCAAAGTGAGCGCGCTATTGCCCTGCGTCAATCAGAAAATGTGGTGAGCCGTGAGGGCCTGTGGCATCGGGAAGGTAATCAGTTTATGCACTTTAGTGTAGTGCAACCGAACGGTGTTTTATACGGTGTGACGATTTATAGCTTTGATGAAAAACGCCGCCTGTTAAATACTCTCTATGCCGAGCGGGCTATTTACCAGCGCGATCATTGGTTGCTGGAAGATGTGCTTGAGAGTCGCCCGAAGGATGACCAGATAGAAAGCGAAACGGTATCATCCAAGCAGTGGTGGACGGATGTATCGCCTAAATTGCTGAACTTGCTGGTGTTGGACCCAGTCAATTTATCGATTTCCGGCCTGTGGCAGTATTCCAATTATCTGGAGGGGCAGGGTTTAAATAACGGACCTTATCGTCTGGCGTTTTGGAAGAAGGTGTTGCAACCTTTGTCCACCGTCACTCTGGTGTTGATTGCCATTTCTTTTGTGTTTGGTCCATTGCGGGAAGTGACTATGGGCTATCGTATTTTTATTGGCGTATTAGTGGGTATTATTTTTAGAACCGCACAGGATATGTTGGCCCCCGCTAGTATGGTGTATGGCTTTCAGCCGATTTATGCGTCTTTGATTCCAATTATCATTTGTTTAATAATCGGCGTTTGGCTGTTGCGTAAGGCTCGTTAAACTATTGCTTTTTTGGGTGAATGACTATGCGCGTGTCCGACCAGCGATCGTGCCAGGTCAGATTGTCCTTATCAATCCACACCCACCAATAACCCATTCCCAGACAAGCGGCTGATACAAAGGCTCCGGCAATGCGTTGCAGGCATTGCTTGAGGGAAATTGTTTGCCCTTGCTTATCTACCACATACAAACGCCAGGCTTGCATCCCCAGAGTTTGGCCATTCTTTCTCCAGAACCAGCAAAAGAAACTGATATACACCAGTAGCAAGTAGCTTTGAAAAGGCCAGCCCTCGACCAGTGTGGGTAATTCATGAACCACTTGTTCATTGGCCTTATCCAGCTTCTGCCCGGTTTGAAAAAATAAGGTTGGAATGGTGGCGGTAAATAACAGGCCGAAGATTAATAGCGAGTCATAGGTCATGGCAGCCAGTCGTTTGATCACTCCGGCGCTGGGGTATTGTGTTTGCGAGTCAGTCATAGCAATGGGGGCTGGGAAATTTGGCATCATTCTAGCAGAACCGATGGTTAGCACAATCCGCACTTCCGTCATTGCCGCGAAGGCGGTAATCCAGCCTGCATCCTCATGCTGTTATTTCCGCTCAAGCGGAAATTGACAGCACTGGATTCCCGCCTTCGCGGGAATGACGTATAGAATAGAAAGCGTAAACGAGATGCAAGAGCTGGGGGGGTAGAGGGGGTTAACAATACAGGCTAAAACTCGTATTCGACACCGAACTTAACTTTGTCACCCGACAGCC
>JAAELM010000213.1 GCA_024226635.1 Oceanicoccus sp.
AGGAGTTAGGCACGCCCACGTGCCGGTTTAAGCGATCCGCTCGCACGTGGGCGTGCAATTTCCTCAGTCGAGTAATCGTAAAATCAGGGGATTTTACTAACCCTTAACCATTACGGTCGTGTACCTTGACACTACGGATAAATCAAAAAAGCCAAAATGGACGCAATGAAGATAGGTTGGCTCCAAGTTGACCTAAAAAAGCTCTAAAAAGGGGAATTATTCAGCCAAGCGGCAAGGATTTTGCCTCGGTTGCCCTCACTAGGCAACCGTTAACATCCGCCAAATCTGGCGGCTAGGCAGCAACCGCAGTTGGTTGTTGCCAGGGCGGGAGACGAAACAAGAGCAATTCCTCCAACCGACAAATATGGTCGATAGTGCCAGCAGCCATGGCCGGGGTACGTGATTGCCATACTTTGAGAGAACCATTGCCCTTGGTGGGTACAGGTTGGGGCAGTGGCAAGCGTAAGGCAATATGGGGCAGGCAGAAATTGTAGTAGGCTTGTACTAGAGTCAATTGGCGGCTCAACCCCAGTTCGCCTTTGGCTAAACTCATCACTTTTCGTCCCAAGGCGGGCACATGTTGACGCAAGCTCAAATTTAACCGTTCGATGAAGGCAGTGTTGATAACTTGGCCTACACTGTTGGTCAAAGCCGTCGTGATAGCCTCCAGGCTACCATAGATGACCCGGTGACTAACACTGACAACCCGACCTTTGACTCGTTTCTTGACCACCTGAGCATACTGCAACTGCGGCAAGGGTTGCCAACGAGGCTTGGGCGATGCTCCTCTTTTATGTTGGCGGGGCATCTGTATCCAGTGACCAAAGTGGGTTAGCAAAGCCGTACCATAAGCGCTCCAGCCATCGCTGATAAAGATGGGCACACATTCCGGCGCCAACAGGACGACAATCAGGTGAATGAGCAGTTGGGTACACTCTAGTGAACGGTCGCCCACGACGTAGCCCAACATGAGTTTGCTCACCGGATCCATACCAACCCACACCCAGCGTTTGCCTCGTTGTTTCCCTTCCTCTCCTTCATTACTATCTCGTCGTCCCAGCAATGTCCATAATTCATCCACCTGAACCTGGGTCAATTCCAGGTCGTGGATGAGGTAGGTAGAGACGGCTTCCATATGCTTGGCCGCCTGACCAAGCCACTTCTCTACTGTATTGGGGTCTAGATCAAATACCCGCGCCGTAGCGCGTATATCCAGACCTTCGGCCAATGCGCTCAACGCCTGCCAAATGGTTTTAGCTGCGGCCTTCTTGCCGTAAAAGATGGTGTTGGTCGTTTCCATGAAGCACTGACCGCAAACAATACATTGTAACTGTCGCCATCGGCCGCCATTTGGATGCCCATTGGCGCGGATGTTACCCCGCCCCACCCAACCATAGTACGGGCATTTCTTGTCTGGGCAGAAATGGCAGCTTGTGTCCACAGACCGGGGTCTTCCTCTTATCTGTTCTATCATGGGGGGTGGTTCATCAGGCGTTACCGTCTCATTCTCTTGAGACGCTTGGGCAGTTGCACACGCCGGACAGGGTGGTCGTTTTGTCGGTGAGGTTATCTGGCCTTGTTTTTTGACCGCTTTTGACTTTTGCCGCTGCTTACGCCGACTGTTACCAAGATACGGCCAAAATGCTTTTAGTTGTCCGATAAACACAATGCCTATTACAATAGTTAACAACAGGTGGACAAACATATGCACTCCTTTGAGATGGTTTGCATAAGTTTGCCACCTGACCTGCTTTTAGTGCAAATTTTATTTTGATCTATTTATCCGCATTGTTAAGGTACACGACCCTGGCTACATCGAAGACAGTTTTAGGAGCAAATTGAGGGAAGATGGCAACGGCCG
>JAAELM010000214.1 GCA_024226635.1 Oceanicoccus sp.
ATCTACAGTGCTGGGTTCCCGCCTTCGCGGGAATGACGGTTGAAACAAAAAAGGCCCGCTCAGCGGGCCTTTTTTGTTGGTAATAATTATTGCGGAAAGACGTTAATGCATTTCCATTTTGTGTATGCCTGAGACGCCGGTATAGCCATCCCATTGGTCGGTGCGCCCTTCGCGCCAGCCGGTTAACCATTGTTGGCGTATATCGCCGTTTTCGTGGGGGCAGGTTTCTTTGTTGCGGCCAGTGGATCCTGCCTGGTAGCCTTTGGAAAATGCTCTTTCAGTCATATCGCGTTTTTGTCTTCTCATAGAATAAGCCTCGTTCTATTTAGTATTTTTAACACAGCATATTGAGCACCCATAAAGCCCATTAGTTCCGCCCTTAGGCTGAGCTATTGGTCGATGTTGGGTGGTTGAAAGGTTGAGCCGATTTTCTTGTTCCTTTTGTTTTCCTTCTGGTTAGGTAAAGCCTGTGAATATTCTTTGTTTATTGTTAGTAGTGGTGAGGGGCTGGAATTGATAGAATCCCGCGCAACTCACAACCTAATCTAAGCAAAACTACCGAATGATGTCGACTGTTGAATTTTTGGCGTTTTGCTAAGACTTGATAATGACACTAACACATAGATTTAGTGTTGTTAAATCAATGGCTTAGTTTTGTGTAAAATGTGAACTATTCCTTGCTGATAGCTCCTTTGGGTTTGTTTATCTCCATATAGTCTAAGCGCAGTGGGCTGGCTGTATTGTCTCTTTAATTATCGGGTTTTCTACTTCATGTCTCAACCGCTCAGTTTTTTTGCTACCTGTCCCAAGGGATTGGAATCCTTATTGTTGGATGAAATCCGGACTATGGGCGCCTCAAAAGTAAAGGAAACCGTAGCCGGGGTGCACTTTGAGGGTGGTCTGCCATTAGCCTATCGCGCCTGTTTATGGTCTCGTTTGGCGAACAGGGTGCTTATGCCGGTCGCTACAGAGGAGTGTCATAGCGCTGATGATCTGTATAAGGCGGTTAAAGCCATTGACTGGAGCCAGCACCTAAGCCTGGATGGCACCTTTGCCATCGATTTTTCAGGCAAGTTGCGTGATATCAACCACAGTCATTTCGGTGCTTTAAAAGCCAAAGATGCCATTGCTGACTACTTTATGCAGCGGCATGAGCGTCGTCCCAATGTAGATACCGATACCCCGGACGTCAGGGTCAATGTCCGTGTTGCCAAAGGCAAAGTCGTAGTCAGCATCGATTTATCCGGTGAAAGCCTGCACAGGCGCGGTTACCGGCTTAGCGGTGGCAGCGCCCCCCTGAAAGAGAACCTGGCTGCGGCTATCTTATTGCGCGCCGACTGGCCGGGTATTGCTGCCCAGGGTGGTGCCTTATTAGACCCTATGTGTGGTTCGGGCACCTTGCTGATTGAGGGGGCGTTAATGATGGCCAATATCGCTCCGGGCCTATTTCGCGAACGTTGGGGCTTTGATGGTTGGTTACAACATGATGCTAAAAGTTGGCTGCAATTAGTCGATGAAGCGGAAGCGTTAGAGCTACAAGCCAAAAGTCGCCAATGGCCTGAGATACGCGGTTATGACGCCAGCCCCAAAGCGTTAGAGAGTGCCCAGGAAAATATCGACCGTGCCGGTCTTAATGGCAAAGTAAGGGTGCTACGTAAAGAGTTGTCGAAGTTTGTTAAACCGACTCACTCGGATATTGATAGAGGTTTAGTGGTCACCAATCCTCCCTATGGTGAGCGTTTGGGTGATGAGTCTTCACTAATCCACCTATATCGCCACTTGGGCACACGCCTTAAAGAGGAATTTAGTGGCTGGAAAGCCAGCGTTTTTACCGGCAACCCTGACCTCGGTAAGCAGATGGGTATTCGCAGTATCAAACAATACCAAATGTTTAACGGTGCCATTCCCAGCAAATTATTAAATTTTGATATCGGCGAAGCCTCTTTTGTACACGATAGCAGCCGTAAAGTCGGCGCGCCAATTCAAAAGAAAACACTGGATGATTTAGGGGATGGTGCCAGAATGTTTGCCAACCGCCTGCGTAAAAATAAAAAGAACCTGGGCAAGTGGTTAAAGAAAAATGATATCAGTTGTTATCGCCTCTATGACGCCGATATGCCGGAATATGCGGTTGCCGTCGATTATTACGAGGGCTGGGTGCATGTGGCTGAGTATGCTGCCCCTGCTAAAGTGGATGCCGCCGCTGCAGAGCAGCGTCTAAATGATGTGATGCAAGCCATACCCATTGCGTTAGAGGTAGATGCGAAATATGTGGTGTTAAAACAACGCAATCGTCAAAAGGGAAGTAGCCAGTACCGCAAGCAAGAAGAAAGTGGTGAGTTATTTGAAGTCAGGGAAGGGCAGGCCAAACTACTGGTTAATATGAAGGATTATCTGGATACCGGTTTGTTCCTGGATCACCGCCCTGTGCGTTTAAAAATTGCTGAGCTGGCCAAGGGTAATCGTTTTTTAAATTTGTTTTCTTATACATCCACTGCCAGTGTGCATGCCGCTATTGGTGGTGCCACCTTTACCGACAGCGTTGATCTTTCCAGTACCTATCTGGAATGGTCAAAAAAGAATATGGCGCTCAATGGTTTCAGCGAGACCCAGCATCGGATGATTCGTGCCGATGTACTGGAGTGGTTAAAAACCTGTGAAAACCGCTATGATTTAATTTTATTAGACCCCCCCACCTTTTCCAATTCCAAGAAAATGGATTCCACGTTGGATATACAGCGGGATCATATTGAAATTATTCAAGATACGATGAAGCTGTTATCCGCGGATGGCTTGCTAATCTTTTCCAATAACCAGCGCAAGTTTAGTTTGGATAATGACGCCTTAAGCGAATTTACCGTTGAGGATAAAACGGATTGGTCTTTGGATAAGGATTTTCAGCGTTCAAAGAAAATTCATCAGTGTTGGTTTATTCGGCATAATAGCTGACTGTTACCTACGCCGGCGCGAAGTAGAAGAGGTATTTTTCCGTGACTTGGGGCGGCTAGTACCGGGCTTGTTGCGCTTAACGCGGCTGCCATCGGCTCTTGGCGGCAGACCCGTATGCTGGGTTTGCATGAGCTGGCCCTTGGGGGGGACCCAGCTTTTGGGTTGGTAGGGCGGGATCAAATGCTTTTTACCGGTGCCAATTAAATCGGCTCGCCCCATCTCTTTCAGGGCTTCACGCAGCATTGGCCAGTTATCCGCATCGTGGTAACGCAAAAAGGCTTTATGCAAGCGGCGGTGGCGGTGGCCCCTGGGGGTGATAACGCGCTCGGTATTACGGCCTACTTTCTTCAGCGGGTTGCGCTCGGAATAATACATCGCTGTGGCACTGGCCATAGGCGATGGGTAAAACGCCTGTACCTGGTCTGCTCTAAATTCATTGCGTTTTAGCCACAGTGCCAGGTTCATCATATCTTCATCGGTGGTGCCTGGGTGGGCAGCGATAAAGTAGGGGATTAAATACTGCTTTTTACCCGCCAGTTTGGAGTATTTTTCAAACATCTTTTTAAAGCGGTCATAGGTGCCCATGCCCGGCTTCATCATTTTAGATAAAGGGCCACCCTCGGTATGCTCCGGGGCAATTTTTAAATAGCCGCCAACATGGTGAGTAACCAGTTCTTGAACATACTCCGGTGTTTCTACAGCCAGGTCATAGCGCAAGCCGGAGGCAATTAGAATTTTTTTAATGCCGGGTAATTCGCGGGCATCTCGATATAAATCCACTAGTGGCATTTGATCGGTATCGAGGCTTTTGCAAATATTCGGATAGACACAGGAGAGGCGTCGACAGTTTTGCTCGATTTTTTTGCTCTTACAATTTAAACGCCACATATTGGCGGTAGGGCCGCCAAGGTCCGAGATAACGCCGGTAAAGCCCGGGGTTTTATCGCGGATGTTTTCTATCTCTTGCAGAATAGATTCTTTAGAGCGGCTCTGAATAATACGACCTTCATGTTCGGTAATAGAGCAGAACGTACAACCACCAAAACAGCCGCGCATAATATTGACGGAGTTTTTGATCATATCAAAGGCGGGAATTTTGGCATCGCCATAGCTGGGGTGAGGCACACGCTGATAGGGCAGGCCGAACACGCCATCCATTTCATCGGTTTCTAACGGAATGGGTGGGGGGTTTAACCAGACTTCACGTTCACCATGTTGTTGGACTAAGGCGCGGGCATTACCGGGGTTGGTTTCCAAATGTAACACCCGTGAAGCATGCGCGTATAACACGGGGTCGCTTTTAACTTTCTCATAAGCCGGTAAACGAATAACACTGGTATCGCGGTTTAGTTTATTTTTACGGGCGCTTAGCGGGTCAATAATGGTGACGGTTTGTACATCACTTTGCTTGTCTTTGTCACAGTCTTTGCTGCCGCCACTGTCGCTAACCTCGTAGGGGTTTAAGTGGGGGGTGACTTTACCCGGACTATCTATGGTGGAGGAGTCAATAACTGTCCAGCCATCCGGTACGCGTTTGCGGACAAAAGCGGTGCCACGAATATCTCTAATTTGATGGGCGTCTTCGCCATTGGCAATACGGTGAGCAATGTCAATAATTGCACGCTCGGCATTGCCATAAACTAACAGATCGGCTTTGGAGTCCATTAATACCGAGCGACGGACTTTATCGCTCCAGTAATCGTAATGGGCAATACGGCGCAAGCTGGCTTCTATCGAACCGATAATTACCGGTACACCTTTAAAAGCTTCCTTACAGCGTTGGGAGTAAACCGCCACAGCGCGGTCAGGGCGCCTGCCACCTTCATCATTGGGAGAGTAGGCATCGTCATGGCGCAGTTTACGGTCAGCCGTATAGCGGTTGATCATAGAATCCATATTACCGGCGGCTACACCAAAGAAGAGATTGGGTTTACCGAGGCTTTGAAAGGCATCTTTAGAGCGCCAGTCTGGCTGGGAGATAATACCCACCCGAAAGCCTTGCGCTTCTAACGTTCTACCTATAACTGCCATGCCAAAGCTGGGATGGTCCACATAGGCATCGCCGGTCACAATGATAATATCGCAGCTATCCCAGCCCAGTTCGTCCATCTCCGCCCGTGACATGGGTAAAAAGGGCGCGGGCCCATAGCACTCCGCCCAGTATTTGCGGTAGGAGAAAAGGGGTTTGGCGGTTTGCTGGTTTTGCTTCATTGGCAGGTAGGGCTAAATGATCGATTGCGGCGCAGTATACGCGATTTGTGCATTATTTGCGCCTTTAGTCCAACTTTGTCATATTGTTGTCATAAAACCTGTTTCTAATAAGTAGAAATTGTTAAAGAAGGTCAGCAGTACAATGCAAGATAAAACGATACTCATAGTTGATGATGAGGCGGCGATTCGCGAGATGATCCGTATGTCGCTGGAAATGGCTGGTTACGACTGCCGTGAGGCAGGGGATATCCAGCAGGCCTATAGCGCTATTGTTGATGATATTCCCGATTTGGTACTGCTGGATTGGATGCTTCCGGGAGGCAGTGGTGTTGAGCTACTGCGTCGCCTGCGTAAACATGAAATGACTGCCGACCTACCAGTTATTATGCTGACCGCCAAAACCGAAGAAGACAATAAAATCCAGGGCCTGGACGTAGGCGCTGATGACTATGTCACCAAACCTTTTGCCCCCAGGGAGCTGCTTTCAAGAATTAAAGCGGTGATGCGCAGGGCAGGCCACAGCGAGCAGGAAAAGCCGATTGAAGTGCTGGGCTTAAAACTGGACCCATCCAGCCACCGTGTTTATGTTAATCAACAGCCTGTTAATATGGGGCCAACTGAATTTAAATTGCTGCGCTTTTTTATGACCCACCAAGAGCGAGCCTATAGCCGTGGGCAGTTGCTTGACCAGGTCTGGGGCGGTAATGTGTATGTTGAAGAGCGTACGGTCGATGTCCATATTCGTCGTTTGCGTAAAGCTTTGGAAACAGAGGCTGCGGACTACGGCAATTTAGTGCAAACTGTACGCGGTACGGGTTATCGCTTTTCTGCAGATGGTTATTCTGCTGAGGCGGCAACTAACCCTTGATCCCTGGTCTTTGACCAGCAACATCTTGAAACCGCTGAGAAAACTAACGCATGCACAATGTCGATTGGAAAATCGAATGCCGTAATTTGGGTCTTATATTGCTGCTGGCAGGGCTTGTAGGTTGGGCTGTTGGTTTACTGCCGTGGTTGTTGTTCTTTTCTTCCCTTGCCTATATTGGCTGGACACTGTTTCAATTACAGCGTATTCAATCCTGGCTGTCCCAAAAAGCGGATACTTACCCCCCCGAAAGCAAAGGCCTTTGGGGCGATGTATTAGATGGTATTTATCGACTGCAACGGCAGGGCCAGGAAGAGCGCTTACGCTTACAGGCCGCAGTAGACTATTTACAGGATTCTTTCGCCTCGCTGGATGATGGTGCCGTGATGATTGATAAGCGCGGTAATATTGAATGGAGCAATGTAGCGGCGGAGAAATTATTAGGCCTGCGTTACCCCGATGACCAATCCCAGCAATTAGTAAATTTAATTCGCTCCCCTGAGTTTATTCGTTATTTTGAAGGGGATGAATACAGCAACTCGTTATTGATCGACTCTCCCCACAATAGCCACTATCAATTGCAGATCAGTATTTCTTACTTTGGCCGTGGCAGCCGGCTATTGTTTGCCCGTGATGTGACTGAAAATAATCGCCTGCAACAAATGCGTAAGGATTTTGTGGCCAATGTTTCTCATGAGTTGCGTACACCATTGACGGTGATAAATGGTTATCTTGAAACCCTGTCGGAGAATATCGGTAACCAGGGCAATGTACAAAGTATCGATATTACCCCCAATGAATTGCGTTGGCGGCGGGCGGTAGACCAGATGCTTAACCAGTCCCGCCGAATGGAGGGCCTGATTAAAGATTTAATAGCGCTATCAAAACTGGAGTCTATACCGGAAGATAGCAAAGATATGCCGCTAGAGGTTGAGCCCATGCTGCAGGCTATTAGAGAGGAAGTGCTTACGGCCTTTAAAGGCAAGCGAGAGATTAATCTCGAATGTGACTCTAGCCTGCGCTTGGTAGGCAATAGCGATGAGTTGCGCAGTGCTTTTGCCAATTTGGTGATGAATGCTGCCAAATACAGCTATGGTGATGGTGTCATAACCATACGCTGGTATGGCGATACCCGACACTGTTATTTAGAGGTTGAAGATAACGGGGAAGGGATTGATGATATCCATTTACCGCGCTTAACCGAGCGTTTTTACCGGGTTGATAAAAGTCGTTCCATTGAAACCGGCGGCACCGGTCTTGGCCTGGCCATCGTAAAACATATTTTACTGCGTCATCAGGCTGAACTTAAGATAAGAAGTACTTTAGGTGAAGGTAGTACCTTTACTTGTGAATTTCCCAGCATGCGTGCACTTGCGCAGCCCCATACGGCATAAGCCCGAATATTTCACTTCCTTCCA
>JAAELM010000215.1 GCA_024226635.1 Oceanicoccus sp.
CGCTTTAAAGGAACGAGGCGTTGAATATATCGAAGTGCGTTGCATTGATGTAAACCCTTATTTACCGCTGGGTATTGATGCTGACCAAATTCGTTTTATTGATTGCTTTTTATTGTACTGCCTATTTGAACGCAGCCCCTTGTGTGACGACGACGACCGCGAACTGATTAATTATAATTTAAAAGCTGTTGTTAACCGCGGCCGCGAACCCAATTTACAACTCAAAGCCCGCGCTGGTGATCGCAGCCTTAACGACTGGGCAAACAAACTGCTGGACGGTGTTGATAAGATTGCCGCGCAACTCGACACTGCATATGGCGGCGATGATTATCAGCGCGTATGCCAGCAACAGCGAGAAAAAATCGATGATGCATCATTAACACCCTCTGCAGCTATTCTTGCGGACATGGAAAAGCAGCAACAACCTTTTTTCCGTTTTGCCATGGATTTAGCTGAACAACATGGCAATGATTTTTGCAGCCGTCCCTTAACCGGCGAAGACCTGGATTATTTTCTGCAAAAAACAGAACTCTCAAAACAACAGCAAGCTGAAATTGAAGCTGCCGACACTATCAGCTTTGATAAATATTTAGCCGATTATTATCGGCAGTACAGTGATTTAACATAGTGATGCCTTCACCTCAGCTGCCATTACCGCTGCACAATAAACGAGCTAAACAACAAATCATCCACAAACTGCTGCCCTTCTTCCTTGATCAACATATTCCGCGTCTCTTCCAATACATCCTGACGCAGCAACTCCCTACCCTCCATTGAGGACAACTCCTCTTCAGTAGCACGGCTTAAACGCATCACAATAGTATGGCGGATATAAGGCATATGGTGGCGAATCTGGCTTTGACCGGCAGAGCCACCGCCTAAACGCAGGGCAACATCGGCTTTTAAATAGCGCAACTTACCGGCGCCACCGTAATTCACAATAAAAGCTGGCTTAAGGTCCAAATAACTGGTTGAACCACCAACAGCAGCCCTTCTCTCACCTCCAGCCTTCTCACCCTGCGCCAATGACGGGCCAGGTAAAAAACTCAGGGACAGCAACAGGGCTAGCAAAGGGAAGCGCATTCTATAAACTCCGGTATTTAACAATCTTATGGCTAATTTTAGCTGTTCTTGTGCAGTTTGCCGCTTGAGTCGGGAACGGCTTTGCCCTAATGTAGCCGCCTAAACCAATAACCGCTGTCTTTAACGATAAAAAGCAGAGATAAAGCGTATGACCCTACCCAACATCAGACAAACCAACCTAATGATGGTTCTCAGTGTTATCGGCCTGATGTCCTATGCACTTTATACCCAATATTATCTTTTTCTGGAGCCCTGCCCCCTGTGTATGACCCAGCGGTTCTTTTATGTGTTGATCGCCCTATTTGCCCTGATAGCGTTATTCCACCCAACAAAATATAAACTTTATAGCATCCTGGCTCTGTTCAGCACCTTTGGCGGTATGGCTACCGCAGGCCGGCAGGTCTGGCTGCAACACCTGCCACCGGACCAAGTCCCGGCCTGCGGTCCAAGCCTGGGATATATGCTGGAAACCTTCCCACTCAGTGAGACCCTGATGACCATGATCCGCGGCGATGGCAATTGCGCCGAAGTCGTATGGTCCTTTATTGGCTTCAGTATGGGAGAGTGGTCGCTGATTTGCTTTACCGGCTATGCCGTTGTGTTCATCTGGCAACTACTGCGTCGTCGTAGTTAAAAACTAAAAGTAAAAACTAAAAGTAAAAACTAAAACTTAAACGTTGAGAATTGAGCCATGTCGCTAATTAACGGTCTGCTAGTTTTATTAGTTTGCCAATGTGCTGGCGAAGCGATTAAAGCCTGGCTTGAGCTTAGCTTGCCCGGCCCGGTGCTGGGTATGTTTATCCTGTTTATTGGCCTGATGCTCTATCAGGGTATTCCTGAAGCCATTGCCAAATCCAGCCGCACCCTAATCCCAATGTTAGGGCTAATGTTTTTACCTGCCGCCACCGGTTTATTTTTTCTTGGTTCGCAGTACAGCAATCAATGGCCGGCGATTATTGCCGCGGTGGTAATCGGCTCTTTGCTATCACTGATCTTTAACGGCCTGTTGATGACACTCTTAGCCCGTAAGCGGGGTTCCAAATCGTGATGGATCAAGCGCTTCTCAATAGTCCATTATTTGCACTCACCTTAAGCCTTGCTGCGTTTCAGCTGGGCAATACCCTCTATCGCCGCCTTAACGAATTTCCTCTATTGCACCCTACGGTCACTGGCGCCAGCCTGGTCGCATTATTACTACCCAGATTAGATATTGACTATCAAGACTATCTGCAAGCCAATGACCTGTTAATGTTTTGGCTAGGCCCCGCTACGGTCGCACTGGCGGTACCCTTGTATCAGCAACTACACCTGATCCGTAAAATGGCAATACCCATGTTACTAACCTGCGCCTTTGGAGCCATCTTTGCCGCCGGGTCGGCCGTGGTCATCGCCTACTCACTGGGCGCTAGCGAAGTCACCATGCTATCCCTTGCACCCAAATCAGTCACCACCCCCATCGCTATTGACCTGACCAATGAAATTGGCGGCCTGGCAACGCTGGCCGCAGGCTGTGTAGCCTTAACTGCAGTGTCTGCCATGTGTTTGGCACCGATTGTGTTTCGCCTGCTGAATATCACTGACCCGCAAATCTGGGGGTTTTGTTTAGGCATTACCGCCCACGGTATGGGTACCGCCAGAGCTTTTGAAATGAATGCCACCGCCGGTGCTTTCTCCAGCTTGGCAATGTGTCTAACAGGTGCCTTTAGTGCGGCCTTGATCCCTGTCGTGGTAAACCTGATTTAATAAACGCTCCCCGCTTAATACATCAGCGCAATTATTTTTAAAAAAAGTATTTTTTCTAATAGTTTCCTCAGCTTAAAGCTTGTTCTTAAAGCAAACCTCACTTATATTGAAACTATTATGTTCAGACCATTATATTGAAAGGGGCCGGAGGCTTGATGACGAGTCAAAAAACAACCAGCCATAGAACAACCTAATCAAAAAGGTAATCACTTAAAAATCAGATGATAAAACAGGACTAACATCATGCTGGACAATTGCACTATCGAAGAACGCTGGGCTGGAGTTAATAATCTGGTGACACGCTGGTTAGAAGAACGCCAGTCGATCATCATACAGTTTTGCGCACTGAGTGGGGTTCATGAATTAAAAGCAGACGCCGACCCTTCAAATAATCGCTTGCAGCAGTTTTGCCAACAATTGGTCGACTATATGTCCGCCGGTCACTTTGAGATCTACTACGAACTCATCCGTGAAGCCGAAGCCTTTGCCGATGGCAGCGCCGATATCGCCAGCGACCTGATGCCACAAATCACCCTGACCACTAAAATCGCTATGGACTTTAATGATCGCGACGCCAGCACCGAAAGCGGCTTGATGACTTTACCTAAAAGCCTGTCCAAATTGGGTGAAACCCTGGCCTCCCGCTTTGAAATGGAAGACCGCCTTATCGACACCATGCACGAATCTCACCGCGAAGCGGTTGCTTAAGCTGCGCTCAACTGCAAACCCTTCCCATGCCATAACTCTACAACAGTTGATTGCCTGGCCATCCAGTTTCTGTCCTACAGTCCGATAAACACTACAGAGATTTTGGGGTTTTCCTCCACGTAAGCTATAACAATGAGTGGACCCATACCTTTTCCCAGCTACCATTAGGGTGAATACCATTAGCACCATTAAATACGCCACACTCCTTTGCCTACTAACATTGCTAACCGCCTGTGATAGCGGCCCGGATAAAAGCTGGGAAAACGCCGCTAAAGGCAGCTATAGCGCCACTCTCTCCGAGGATGGCACACTCAGTATTATCGGCTCCATTATCCACGGCGGTAGCCTATGGGCTAACGGTAAACACGAACGCCTGTTTGACTGGAACCACAAACAGGGCAAGTACAGCAATATCATAGCCAGCGGCTTTTCCCCCGAGGGCTTATTTGCCCTGACAGCGGACCATCAAACCATGGTGCTATGGGATACTACCTCCGGCAAAGCCCTGACCTTTTGGACCGCCCCCAACGAAGTCATGGATTTGGACCTCACCCCCAATGGTAACTATGCCCTGCTCGGACTGGAGGATTACAGTGCAGTACTGTTCGATGTTAAGCGTGGTGGTATTCAGCGCACTTTTTATCATCAGGATCGAGTTCGTAGTGTTGAACTCAGCAATAATGGCGAACTGGCTATTACCGGCTCGGAAGATCAAACCGCCAAGTTATGGAATGTGAATAGCGGCGAAGAGTTATTTAGCTGGCAGCATAAAGATGAGGTAGTCATCGTAGCTATTTCACCGGATGGCAGCCGGGCTTTTAGCGTTGCCAAATATGATAAAGCAGTAATCTGGGATACCGTTTCCGGCAAAGCCATTGGCCAGCTACCTCTTCGGGCTACTGCCATAAAGCGCGGACAGGCTTTTACCAGTGCCCGCTTTTCTAATGATGGCAAACAATTACTGACCGGTAATTCCGATCGCCTGGTGCAATTGTGGGATGCTAAAACCTTAAAGGAATTAAAGCGATGGACGGTTCCGAAAAGAGATCTCTGGAAGCCAACCAGCGCGGCTATTACTGCGGTAAGTTTTAGCGGAAAAAAAGGGCAGTATTATGTGGTGGCCTCTAATGGATTTACCCATTTGCTGAAGTAACACTTTCGTCATTCCCGCGAAGGGGGGAATGACGTTCTTTTGTGGGGATGGCGGATGATGTAAAAATAAAAACTTAACCTTCCGCAGCAGCATTCTTAATCGCCACCAACTCAACTTCAAAAATCAAAGTTGCATTAGGGCCAATAGGACCACCACCAGTACCACCAGGGCCGTAGGCCAAATTCGATGGAATCACAAAGCGATACTTGGAGCCAACAGGCATTAATTGCAAACCTTCAGTCCAACCGGGGATAACACCGTTTAGTGGGAAGCTAACGGTCTGGCCGCGCTTGTAAGAACTATCAAATTCAGTGCCGTCCAACAAGGTACCGGCATAGTGCACTTCAACCGTATCAGCAGCCGATGGCTTGGCGCCTTCACCGGCGGTAATCACTTCATACTGCAAACCACTTTCTGTAGTTGTTACACCTTCTTTGCCACCGTTCTCCGCCAGATAGGCTTCACCGGCTGCCAGATTTTCTTCACCCAGTTTACTGGCGGCTTCCTGTTGTGCTGCCATTTGCTGCTGCTGGAAAGCCTGCATCTCAGCCATAATCTCTTCCTGGGTCATCAGCTGCTCACCGCCGTTAACCGCATCTGTAACACCTTGCGCAAACGTATCAACATCGATTGTAAAAGTTTCTTGTTTGAGGCGCTGCCCAAGACCAATGCCCATACCATAGCTAATACGTTTTTCCGGGGTATCAAGGCCGGCGGCTTCTGCTGCAGGTTCAGCGGCTTGCTGGTTGCAACCGATCAATGCCGTGCTGATGGCAGCGGCGAGTAATAATTGTCGTTTCATTGTGATTCCTGTTTCTGGATTAAAGTCCTGATTGAAAAAGCGGGCACTTACTGTCCAAGATTAAAGCCGCCGGGGAAACGTATACTACTACTGTTATCCCCCTTATTAACAGGGGCTTCTATCACGTTTTCTACCTCGGGTAACTCCTCCACACTGACCCGGGTCATAGCCGCAGGTTTTTGATAGGAAAAATGCCAGCGGCCCTTTTCATCCTGCCACTTATACATTTTGCCAGAACTGGCTGAAAGGGTGGTTGGTGCAGACTCAGGTAGAGCCGGTAGTTGACTAGTATCGGGAACCCAATCGTCCAGGCTCATCAGTGGCCGTCCATCCGGGCCCGTCATCAGTAGCGGTAAACCCAGCGTCAGTAATACAAATAACACCAGCGTAAACTTCATCTTAAAGCTCATCGTTAGATCCCTTGTGTTTGTTGTTAAGTGGTATTGATCACCCTCAATGATCAATAATTGATCACCTGGAGCCACCTTAAATCAGGCTTAAAAAGTCTTCAAAGTACAAATATAGTCGACCATAAATTAGAACCTGTCTAGACTGTGCCTTATCTAATCAGGGCAAAGCCACATTTCCACAAAATCACGACTATAATGTCCTTTAATACTTCGATAGGAGCTATATAAAAGGCCTATCTAGACGACCGGGTTATATCGTCTATACTAAATAAATATGAGGGAATACAAAGGGTTATGACCTATGGCAACTAAAAATAAGAAAGCTCCGGCCAAAAAAGCAGCTACCAAAAAGAAAACTCCGGCTAAAAAAGCACCTGTTAAAAAGGCTCCGGCTAAGACCACCGCTAAAAAGACAGCCACCAAAGCCAAGGCCGCCCCCAAAAAAGCCGCGGCCAAAAAGGCAGCCCCCAAGAAAAAAGCAGCCCCTAAAAAGGCAGCAGCCAAGAAAGCAGCCCCTAAAAAAGCGACCTCAAAGAAAGTGACCTCAAAAAAGGCTGCGCCGAAGAAGGCCGCCGCCAAAAAAGCCGCGCCTAAAGAGGCAGTAGCGAAGAAGGCTGCACCGAAAAAGACAGCGGCCAAGAAAGCACCCGCTAAAAAGGCACCGGCTAAAAAGACAGTAGCCAAGAAAAAGGTTGCCCCCAAGAAGGCATCGGCAAAAAAAGCAACTCCCAAAAAAGCTGCACCGAAAGCTAAAGCCACAGCGAAAAAGCCAGTAAAACCGGCAGCAGCTCCCAAAAAAGCAAAAGCGGCAATCAAGCCCGGGAAGCGGGCACAAAAACCTAAAGAACCCTCAACGCTGGAAGAAGTCAAAGCCGAGCTGAAAGTAGCAACTCCGATAGAAAAACCGGCGCCTAAAGTAGTACCCCCTGTGAAAAAGGTCATTCATCGGGTTGAACAAAGCCTGGCTGAAGACCCGATGGAAAAGCTTGAAGAAGAAGTCAGGAAAGAAAATGCCAAAGAGGGTGATGGCCCAGCCATTCGTAGCCTGTTTGATTTTTAACTCAGCTCCGCATCAGCTCAACCAAATCCGCAAGACTCTGTGATAAGCCATGTTGATTAGCCGGGTTTAACAACGTGCCATAGAGACTCAAGTTTTCCCCAACCGCAGTAGCAGGGTCAGCCGTTAGTAAGTTAAGCGACTGTAATTGCTGGTATATCATTGCCTGCTGCCGCTGCTCTGCTGCAATCTCCAGAGCTTTAACCTGATCGCGAAAGGCTTCATCCTCTTTGCCTTTAAGAAAGCGCCGCACAGCTCGCAGGGGCTGTACGCAATGCTGTTGCCACGGCATTGAAACATCAACGAGTAACCGCATACTATCAAGACTGAGCTGTTGGCCCTCGCGGCCCAACCAACCACAACACAGCAACATATTGACATCCGCCTGATAGCTATCTTGCAGCATGATCATCAACGACTCTACCCCTGGCCGGTTGTAGACCGCCAGGGAGTATTGCCATAATGGATTGTCTTGCATAGTAAATTCCTTACTTTCCGTACTGTCAGTTCATCATTTCCAGTACAATGCGCGCCATGATTACACTGGAAGAGATAAGCTTACAACGGGGCAGCAAGTTCTTGCTAGAGCAGGCGAGTGCTGTTTTTCACCCCGGCCAGAAAATAGCGCTAATCGGGGCCAATGGCACCGGAAAATCCAGCCTGTTTCAATTATTGCTGGGCCAGCTTAGCGCCGATGATGGCACCGCCTCCATCCCCCAGCAATGGCGTATAGCTCATATGGCCCAGGAAGTGGCCACCAGTGAACGCAATGCACTGGACTATATTATTGATGGCGACCAGCAACTGCGCGCGATTGAAGCTGAGATGCAACAGGCCGAGCAAAGCGACAACCATGAAAAACTGGCGATATTGCATGAGCAGCTGGATACCATCGATGGCTATAACGCCAAAGTGCGGGCCGAGCAGCTTATGCTGGGGCTGGGTTTCCAGCTCCGCGATATCAATAAATCCGCCAATAGTTTTTCTGGTGGTTGGCGTATTCGCTTAAATCTGGCACAGGCGTTAATGAGTCCCTCTGACTTATTGCTGCTAGATGAACCGACTAACCACCTTGATCTCGATGCGGAGCTTTGGCTTGAACAATGGCTGCAACGCTACCAAGGCAGCCTGTTATTAATTTCCCACGACCGGGATTTTATCGATAGCGTCTGCGAAGGTATTGTTCATATTGAGCACAAACGCTTGAACACCTATAAAGGTAACTACTCTGCCTTTGAGCGCCAACGGGCCGAACGCCTGGCGCAACAGCAAGCCAACTATGAAAAACAACAAGTACGCAAAGCAGAAATCAACGATTTCGTACGCCGCTTTCGCGCCAAGGCTACCAAAGCCAAGCAGGCCCAGAGTCGCTTAAAAGAATTGGCACGGATGGAAGATATCGCACCGGCCCATATCGACTCTCCCTTTGATTTTAGTTTTCCCGAACCCGGAAAATTCTCAGATCCCTTATTAAATTTAAACCACGCTCATTTGGGTTATGGCGACACCATCATCGTTAAAGAAGTCAATCTCAGCATCCACCCCGGCAGCCGTATCGGTTTACTGGGAGCCAATGGCGCGGGTAAATCCACCATGATTAAATCCCTGGCCAATGAAATTGCTTTGTTGTCGGGAGATTTTACTAAAGGTGAAAACTTACAACCGGGTTATTTTAGCCAGCACCAGTTAGAAGCACTGGATTTGGATGCCAGCCCTGCCCTGCATTTACAACGCATAAGCCCCAAAGCTCGCGAACAGGAAATCCGTAATTTCCTCGGCGGTTTTAATTTTCATGGTGATATGGCTATGGAGCCAATACGGCATTTTTCCGGTGGTGAAAAAGCCCGTTTAGCATTGGCCATTGTGGTGTGGCAAAAACCAAACTTATTGTTATTAGACGAACCCACCAATCATCTTGACCTGGAAATGTGCCACGCTTTAACCGTTGCTCTGCAAGCTTTTGCCGGTGCCGTTATTGTCGTATCACACGACCGCCACTTGCTGCGCAATACGGTGGACCAATTTTTACTGGTCGCCGATGGCAAGGCGGACTTATTTGAAGGCGACCTCGATGACTATAGCCGCTGGCTAATGACGCAAAAAAAATCAGCTAACAACAAAGATGGTGGCCCTGAAGATAAATCAGGCAGTAAAAAAGAACAGCGGCAGCTAGCGGCAGAAATCAGGAAAAAACTGAACCCGATTACCAATGCTATTAAAAAAATTGAAAAGCAGATGACTAAAACGGATGTGCGCCTGAGCGAAATAGAAGCATCACTAGGCGACAATGCACTGTATGAAGCAGAGCATAAAGACAAACTGCAAGCACTACTACAGGACCAGGCCACCGTCTCACAGGAAAAAGCGCAGCAGGAAGAAACGTGGTTGGAACTCAATGACGAACTGGAAAGTCTGCAAAATACACTATAGCGGTTCAATAAAATAAACCAATCGCTGCCGATATGGAAAAATCTTTTAGCCTGATTAATGCGTAGCATTTTTGTCTCAAATCAAACCTTGCTCAAGGCCATCTCCCCGCAATCTTTATGACCCATACGCTAATTGTCAATTAGCGTTTCTTCAACTATTGTCTAAGTACAAAAAATAATCACAAGTAAAAACAAATCACGTCCCGGTCTGTTAAGGAAACTAATCATGGAAATGAATAGCGGCGTTTTTTACATGGTTCTGGAGATATATTTTTTTCTAATAGCCTTGATTGCCATCCTGCTTTTTGTATTAAAGAGTAAAATCAATCGAATAAGAGTGTTGGAAAATAAAATAGTTACAGCCCTACCAGAAACAATTTCAAAGCCTCTATCAAAAACAAGCAGTGATCACACCATCGAACTGGTTGATGCCGGCGAACACCAAGCACTAAAGGATAGACTGCAGTCACTGCAACAAAGCCTGATAAAACGCAATAAACTGGTGATAGAACTTACCGAAAAGCTAGACCAGTCACAGGCCGGCTGCGATACAGCCAACAAATTACGTAGCAATATTGAGGACGAATCCAGCCTGATCGCAAACCTCAAAGGTGAGCTGGATAATGCTGAAAACATGTACCAGCAAGCCCAGACTAAAATCCAGCAGCTTGAAAACGCCAACAATCAGCACGCCATTCTTACCCGAGATAAAAACACCGCACCCCATGACCACTTCGACCAGAATGAGATTGCAAGACTGAGGGATGTACTGGAAGACTTAATGGAGAAATATAACGGTGCCAAACACCAGCTTGAAGAACTCAGGCTTAGCAACAGCGAAAAACGCAGCATTATTTTAAGGCTGGCAAGCGAGCAGACCAAAATGAGCGTGGACACCAGCGAAGAGATTGGTGACATTATTGACAAACTGAAAATTGAACTGCGCGATTCCGAAATGTGCACCGCCGTATTGGAGTCCGAGACCGAAAGCCTGCGTGAAAAAGTCCATGAGCTCACTGAAGAAATTAATATCATCCATACAGCCGGCGCCGAGGTAGAAACACCCGAAGTCAAAAAAGACAACAAGCTCGACGAGTTTGGGCAGATGCTGCTGGATAGCCTGACTTCCATCACCGGGCTAAACGAGTCGGAAGATATCGCCACACAACTTATCCATCTTGCCAAAGGCATTAATGTCGAGATCTGTTTTTTACTCAGGAATAACTTGACGACCTATTGGGGCGGCACCCACGAGCATGTAGAAGAAAAAATTCAAAAATTATTACTGGGCATCGAATCCAGCGGCGATGAGCGCTGGATTGAAACCACCGACGGCGCCATTCTGTCACTGGATTATTGTCGGGTTATTATACTGGGCGTCAGCATCGAAAACCCTCCCGTAGACTTGCAGCGCCTGGCCAAAGCTTTCTCGACTGCCAATGCCGCCACCAAGCAAATTGAGCTGCAAATAAAAGTAACGCAACAAAAAAATCGGCTTAATAAGATTATTAACAAAACCAAAAGCTCGGTTAGTGCCATGGAAAGCCAGCACAAGCAAATCATTGACCAAGCCAAAGAGGCCGTCAAAATCTTTAATGCGGAGTTTGATCAGTTTTCTCAAAGCGTTGAATTTTCGCAACTTCAATCGGAGTGTATTAGCGATATTATCAATGACCTTAGCGAGAGAATGAGTGCCTTATTTGCCACCGATTTTTCCATCGACAAGTCATACCTTGAACTAACGACCTTACTGGAAGCCGATGATGCCTCTTAAACAAAAGCTAACGTAATTGGCGAACCTTAAATTTACGGCCTTTAATCTTTCCTTTTTCAAGGCGCTTCAAAGCCTGGCCTGCCACTGCGCGATCTATAGCGACATAAGCCACGTGATCAAGCACGGTAATTTTTCCCACGGTCTTACCCTCAATACCCGCATCACCGGTTAATGCGCCCAGGATATCACCCGGCCTTACTTTTTCTTTGCGGCCACCGCCTATGCACAGACTGACCATAGGTGGCTCGGCAACGGCATCTTTATGGGGGTCCAAAGTGTCAATGGCATCGAAATCCAACGGAAGATTTTGGTACTCAGCTATAGCTTCCACTTTGTATTTTTCAGCATCGGAAAATAAGCTAAACGCTAAGCCCTCTTTACCTGCACGGCCGGTACGACCAATACGGTGAATATAAATTTCAGGATCACGGGGCAGATCAAAATTTATCACCGCCTCCAAATTATCAATATCCAGACCTCGTGCGGCAACATCCGTGGCAATCAACAAGGAACAACTGCGGTGTGAAAACTGTACCAGCACCTGGTCGCGGTCACGCTGCTCTAAATCACCGTGCAAGGCCTTGGCGCTCAATCCCTGTTCGCGTAAGTACTCGCAGACGTCTTTAACCACTTTTATCGTATTACAAAAAATTACCGCGGACCCTACCGAGTAATTCCCCAGCAATACCAACAAGCCCTCAAGTTTATTAGATTTGCTGGTAATAAATAATCGCTGCTGAATATGATTGCTGCTATGAATAGACTCTACCGTAATCTCAATAGGATTCTGCTGGAAACTGGCACTAAGCTTTTTGATTTCTTTGGGGTAGGTTGCGGAAAACAATAGCGTCTGCCGCTGTGACGGTGTTTCCTTGATAATGGTTTCCATATCCTCATAAAAACCCATATCCAACATTCGGTCCGCTTCGTCTAACACCAGAGTGTTGACCCGTGACAGGTTCAGCGTTTTCTTACGCAGATGATCTTTAATCCGCCCGGGCGTACCCACAATAATATGCGCACCATGCTCAAGCGAACCGATTTGCGGGCCAATAGATTGACCTCCGCACAAGACCACCACTTTAATATTTTGCCGATAGCGGGCCAGGCGGCGAATTTCTGTGGCTACCTGAGTACTAAGCTCACGGGTTGGGCAAAGCACCAAGGACTGCGCACCAAAATCCCTGGGGTTAATTTTGGTCAGCATGGCAATGGCAAAAGCGGCGGTTTTACCACTGCCGGTTTTGGCTTGGGCGATAATATCCTTGCCCTCCAAAACCAGCGGTAGGCTTTGTTGTTGAATTGGTGTCATCGCTTGATAACCCAGTTGATCAAGGTTATCGAGCTGGGCTGGCGGTAAATTCAGGGCAGAAAAACGGGTATCAGTCACAGGGGCTCTATCTGAAATTGTTCAAGGGGGCGAGACAATGGCACAGCCAGCCGTTAACAGCAAGCCTCGCTGGTGCCCGTACCCACTTGCAACCCACCCTTAGTCTCACTGGCAGCACGCAAGGTACCGGCAGGTTTCGAGAAACACCCCAGATTGATATCCTGTGCCGGTGACATGCAAACAAAATCTTTGGCATAGGGACCATCTTTAATAAGGTCAAAAGTGCGGCGCGAGACAGCAATACGCTCGCCTCTTGGATAGCGATTACCCAAATCATCAAACACTTCACTATAGGGGCCGCGATATAATACGGCTTCACCCGCATCATATAGATTTTCTTTGCTGGGCTTTGTGGCTAACAAAGTTACTGAGCGGAATTCAATATCCTCGACCACCTGCCAGGGCTGGTCATCCCATTTGTCATAGCCTACGGCAACAAAACCGGCATCAAGAAATGCCTGTAGAAATTCTTTTTCCTCAAAGGCACCAGAGATACAACCACTCCATAGGGTTTCATCTTGTTGCAAACTTTCAGGCACATGCTCATCAGAAATAATATCGGAGATAGCCACACGGCCACCAGGTTTAAGTACCCTAAAAATTTCACTGATCATTTGCTGGCGGTTACTTTTATCCACCAGATTTAAAACACAGTTTGAAATCACCAAACTCACTGTATTATCTGCAACCATAGGATTAGTTTTACGTTGCTTTTTCTTCCATGAATCCAGTAAATTTAACTGTTCGGCATCGACTACCGGCTCGGCCTTTAATTTCGCTTCCAGCGATTCAACACTAAGTCCTAAATCCTGAATATAACCTTTATGAAAAGTGACTCTGTCACCACCTAACTTTTCTGCCATGGTTTGTTGATGACTGCGGGCCAATGCCAACATATCGTCAGTCATATCAACACCGATCACATGCCCCTTTTCACCCACTAACTGAGCGGCCATATAACAAATTTTCCCACCGCCGGACCCCAAGTCCAATACCACATCCCCCTCCTGAACATAGCGGGAAGGATCACCACAGCCATAATCTCTTTCAATAATTTCCTGCGGCAACATTTTTAATAGCGAGGTATCGTAATCAACGGGGCAACAAAGTGCTTCCTGGCGTTCATTGGCGCCTTCGGCATAACGCTCACTGACACTGGCTTCAACGGACATAGTTTTTCCTCATAATTGGTGTCGTTCCCGCGAAGGCGGGAATCCAGACTGCATGTTCATGCTGTTATTTCCGCTAAGGCGGAAATCTACAGTGCTGGGTCCCCGCCTTCGCGGGAACGACGTTGTAGTACAGAAATGACGGTGTTTATTTCATCGACGCCATGTATGGAATTTTTCCACCCACCGCAATAAACCTTCAGGTTTATGGGCTTTTTTCCATTCACCGGCAGCGTATTTATTCGCTTCACTTAAGGTGGGATAGATATGAATCGTTCCCATAATTTTATTTAATCCCAACCCATGGCGCATAGCTAAAATATATTCTGCAATTAACTCACTGGCATGGTAGCCAACGATGGTGACGCCAAGGATCTTATCTTTACCCGGTACGGTCAACACTTTTACAAAACCATGGGCTTCACTATCGGCAATCGCCCGATCCAGATCATCAATACCGTACTTAGTCACTTCATAAGCAACTTCTTTTGCCTTGGCTTCTTTTTCGCTTAGCCCCACTCTTGCCACTTCAGGGTCAGAAAAAGTAACCCAGGGGATGACTGAATAATCGACTTTGAATTTTTTAAAGCTGCCAAACAAAGCATTAACAGCCGCATACCAAGCCTGGTGCGAGGCAACATGGGTAAATTGGTAAGGACCTGCAACATCGCCACAGGCATAGATAGTTGGACAGCGGGTTCTCAAATGCTGATCAACGGCCACTGTACCATTGTCATTGCAGGCAACACCTACACTCTCAAGGCCAATATGCTCAGTATTGGCCTGGCGGCCAATGGCCAATAAAACCTGGTCGCAGTCAATACGGATCTCATCGCTGCTATTAATCGAGACCACCACGGTTTTACATTCATCGCCCTGCTGCAGCTCCACAATGGCACTTTGCTCTAACACTCTTATACCATCTTGCTGAAACTGCCTAATCACCTGTTCCGCCACATCGGCATCTTCTTTGGGTATTAACTGGCTGCGTACCACCATGGTGACTTCACTGCCTAAGCGCACCAAGGCCTGGGCCAGCTCACAACCAATGGGACCACCGCCAACCACCACCAAGCGTTTAGGCAGCTCACGAATATTCCAAAGGGTATCTGAGGTTAAATAATCACAGCTTTCAATACCGGGAATATCTGGCACTGCTGGCCGGCCGCCGGTTGCCACCACAATATTACGGGCACTGAGTGTTTCACCATTAACCTCCACTTCCCAGGGAGAAACAATCTTCGCCTCACCCTGCACACAGTGAACACCTAATTCGGTATAGCGCTCAACCGAGTCATGGGGTTCGATTGTCGCAATAATTTTTTCTACTCGGGCCATCACCGCGGCAAAGTCCACTTCACCGGATACATTTTTCAAACCGTAATCCGTGGCGCGCTGCAGGTAATGATTGATTCGACTGGAACGAATAATGGCTTTACTGGGCACACAGCCGGTATTTAAACAATCACCCCCCATCTTATGTTTTTCAATCAGGGTAACTTTGGCTTTAACCGTAGCCGCAATATAGGAAGACACCAAACCACCGGCACCCGCACCAATAACTAACAGGTTGTTATCAAATTGCCGGGGTTTTTTAAAACCGGCCTTTTTGTAGTCAGACCAAATTTTTCGCCGTTTCACCACAGCAACAATCAGCTTGGCAATCCATGGAAATAAACCCAACAGCACAAATGAACCCAGCAAAGCCGGCGATAAAATGCCGCTTAAGCTATCCAGCTGCGCCAACTGCGTACCGGCGTTTACATAGACTGCAGTGCCAGCCAACATCCCTATCTGGCTCACCCAATAAAACGGCCAAAGCCTAATAGGGGTTAATGCCATTGCCAGGTTGATTACAAAGAAAGGAAACACCGGCACTAGGCGCAAGGTAAAGAGATAAAACTCTCCCTCTTTTTCTACCCCCTGGTTAATCGCCGTAAGATGACTGGCAAAACGCTGCTGCACCCAATCACGCAACAGGCCGCGAGCAATCAAAAACGCCAGACTGGCGCCAATGGTTGAAGCAAACGACACAATCAGCAAGCCCCAGCCCAAACCAAATAATGCGCCACCTACCAGAGTCATAACCGCAGCACCCGGTAGAGAAAAGGCCGTCACCGCTACATAAATAACAAAATAAACCAGCGCCACAAACAGGGGTTGGGCCTGCTGGTATTCGCTAATGGCCTGTTTCTGGCTATTAAAAAAATCCAGACTGAGATACTGGCCAGCATCAAAATAGAAAAAGCCGCCAATAGCCAACAATACGATAATCAATAGGATGTTTCGTTGCATAGATTTTCTGCGCCTGAATAAGCAATGGCGAGTGGACTCAATACCACCCGTTAGGTTCCCTGTTACGGATTTATACTACCCTCAAACAGTACTACTTGTTAGATCAGGGATAAGCTAAGCACCAAATGGTCTAGCATCTCCACCTTGAATTCACCTTTTACGCCCCTATTATGGTCAGCATTAGCAGTTCAAGCCTTGTCTGTTAAGCACGCAATGGTATTATACCGCACCCGATACAACAGACGACACGGTGTTGTATTAATGTTGTTACTAATAAGAATGCTCAGTGTAGCGAATATCACAGGCCCCCGAGCCTCATAGTTTTGGAGAAAAAATCATGAGCGACAGTATCGTTCACGTCACAGACGCAAGTTTTGAAGCCGATGTATTAGGTGCCGATGTACCGGTATTAGTAGACTTTTGGGCCGAATGGTGTGGCCCTTGTAAGATGATTGCACCCGTTATTGCCGAAATTGCCACACAATATGAAGGCAAGCTTAAGGTCTGCAAAATGGACGTTGATGCCAATACTGAAACAGCTCCCAAGTTCGGTATTCGGGGTATTCCAACGTTAATGATCTTCAAAAATGGCAATGCTGAAGCCACTAAAGTCGGTGCTCTATCCAAGACTCAGCTCAGTGAATTTATCGAAGGCGCCCTATAAGCGTCTATATCCGGCCCTGATAGCAAAAAAGTGCCATTCAGGGCTGGACGCGTTGTCTTTTCAGTGTTAGATTCACTCCCGACTGCACGTTCTGCGTCACCCCAGTACCCTATTTCCTTAATTTAACTACCTAAAACTATCCCTTAAATACTGAAAATCTACACGCGTCCGCGTACTCCATTTGTAGTTTTCGTAACTTGAAAAATTCCAATAATCTTATGAATCTAACTGACTTAAAAACCAAGCCAACCCAAGAATTGCTCGATATCGCCAAAGAAATTGGCCTCGACAATATCGCCCGCCAGCGTAAACAGGACATTATTTTCTCGATCCTGAAGCGGCACGCCAAAAGTGGCGAAGATATCTCCGGTGATGGCGTATTAGAGATTCTGCAGGACGGTTTTGGTTTCCTTAGAAGTGCCGACTGCTCTTATTTAGCCGGCCCAGACGATATTTACGTCTCACCCAGCCAAATTCGCCGCTTTAACCTGCGTACCGGTGATACGATTTCCGGCAAAATTCGGCCCCCTAAAGACGGCGAGCGCTATTTTGCCCTACTGAAAGTCAGTGAAGTTAATTACACCCAGCCCGAACAATCCAAGAATAAAGTCCTGTTTGAAAACCTTACCCCCCTATTCCCCGATGAGCGCTGTGTGCTGGAAGTGGGTAATGGTTCCACAGAAGATTTAACCGGTCGTATCATCGACCTGACCTCTCCCATTGGTAAAGGTGCACGGGGCTTGATCGTAGCGCCGCCAAAAGCCGGTAAGACATTAATGTTGCAGCATATTGCCCAAAGCATGGTGCGCAACAACCCCGAGTGCTACATGATCGTACTACTGATTGATGAGCGCCCGGAGGAAGTCACCGAAATGCAGCGCTCGGTACGCGCTGAAGTGGTGGCATCAACCTTTGATGAGCCGCCAGCCCGTCACGTCCAGGTGGCCGAAATGGTTATCGAAAAAGCCAAGCGCCTGGTTGAGCACAAGAAAGATGTTGTTATCCTGTTAGATTCGATTACCCGTTTAGCCCGCGCCTACAACACGATCATTCCTTCATCCGGCAAAGTACTAACCGGTGGTGTAGACGCCCACGCCCTTGAGCGCCCCAAGCGCTTCTTTGGTGCTGCCCGTAATGTTGAGGAAGGCGGTAGCTTAACCATTATTGCTACGGCACTGATTGATACCGGTTCAAAAATGGACGAGGTTATCTACGAAGAATTTAAAGGCACCGGCAATATGGAATTACACCTTGACCGCAAGGTAGCTGAAAAACGGGTTTACCCCGCTATCAATATTCGCCGCTCCGGTACTCGCCGCGAAGAGCGCCTGACGGACGAGGAAGAGTTGCAGAGAATGTGGATACTGCGCAAATTATTACACGGTATGGAAGACACCCCGGCCATCGAGTTTTTGTTGGATAAACTGAAAGACACCAAAACCAACGACGAATTCTTTTTGTCGATGAAGAGAAAATAATGCTTGGGGCGCGTTTTACTAACTCGCCCCAACGTATTTATTCCCATGAAATATAAAGACCTCCGTGACTTTATAGACTTTCTCGAACAACGCGGCGAATTGGTGCGCGTTACCGAGCCCGTCAACCCCAAACTGGAAATGACTGAAATTTGCGACCGTGTTTTACGCAGCGGCGGCCCAGCCATTTTATTTGAAAACCCCATAGGCTTTTCCACCCCCGTCCTGACCAATTTATTTGGCACCGAAAAACGGGTAGCACTGGGTATGGGGCAAGACGAAATCCTTAAGTTGCGGGAAGTTGGTGAACTGCTGGCCTATCTGCGCCAACCCGACCCACCCAAAGGTTTAAAAGATGCCTGGGACAAAGCGCCGATTTTAAAAAAGGTGCTAAAGATGGCACCCAAAATCATCAGCAAGCCCGACTGCCAAAAAAATATTATCAGCGGCGACGATGTCGACCTTTATCAATTACCGATCCAGACATGCTGGCCCGATGATGCCGGCCCGTTAATTACCTGGCCTTTGGTGGTAACGCGCGGACCGAATAAAGAACGGCAGAACCTCGGTATTTACCGGATGCAGTTAATCGCTAAAAATAAATTAATTATGCGCTGGTTATCCCACCGTGGTGGCGCTTTGGACTTTCAGGAATTCCAACAACGAAATCCTGGCAAGCCCTACCCGGTTTCCGTGGCTTTAGGTGCAGACCCCGCCACTATTTTAGGGGCAGTGACACCTGTTCCCGATAACTTAAGCGAGTATGCCTTTGCCGGTTTATTGCGCGATAGCAAAACCGAATTGGCGAAATCCTTAAGTAATGATTTAAATATTCCCGCCAGCTCAGAATATATTTTAGAAGGTTATATTGCCCCGGGTGAAATGGCTGACGAAGGTCCTTTCGGTGATCATACCGGCTATTACAATGAAGTCGATCAATTCCCGGTAATGACCGTGACCCATATCACTCACCGTGACAATCCAATCTACCATAGCACCTATACCGGAAGACCACCGGATGAACCGGCTATTTTAGGCTTGGCATTGAACGAAGTTTTTGTGCCGATTTTGCAAAAACAGTTTCCGGAAATCAGTGACTTTTATTTACCACCTGAAGGCTGCTCTTATCGCATCGCCGTTGTCACCATGAAAAAACAATACGCCGGCCACGCCAAGCGCGTGATGATGGGGGTATGGTCTTTTCTGCGACAGTTTATGTACACCAAATTTATTATTGTCACCGACGATGATATTAATGCGCGGGATTGGAAAGATGTCATTTGGGCCATGACCACCCGCATGGACCCACGCCGCGATTGCGTATTTATTGATAACTCCCCGATTGATTATTTGGATTTTGCCTCACCTGTTTCAGGCCTGGGCTCTAAGGTCGGCTTTGACGCCACTAATAAGATGGAGGGAGAAACCACCCGCGAATGGGGCTTGCCCATCACCATGGACGAAGCCACCCAGCAACGGGTTGCTGAACTATGGTCCTCGCTGGGCCTGGATTAACGGTCACTGTCCGTGCTCGAACTACCACCGCTTAGCTTATATATCCATATCCCCTGGTGCATTCGAAAATGCCCCTATTGTGATTTTAATTCTCACACCACTGAAACACTGCCCGAACAAGACTACACCAAAGCGCTAATAGAAGATCTCGAAC
>JAAELM010000216.1 GCA_024226635.1 Oceanicoccus sp.
GGGGGGTGTTATTCCAGGGATTCCAGAACTGAATCCGGGATATCCGCATTGGTATAGACGTTTTGGATATCATCCAGGTCTTCTAACATATCGACTAAACCCATCACCTTTTCAGCACCGCTTTTATCCAACTCAACCGTGGTTGAAGGCAACATTGTCACTTCGGCATGGTCAGGGGTTAAACCGGCAGCTACCATCGCATCTTTTACTGACAGGAAGTCTTCAAAGGCTGTGGTCACATCAATAGAGCCATCATCATTGGCAACCACATCTTCGGCGCCAGCGTCCAAAGCGATTTCCATAATCTGGTCTTCATCGCCTTCGGCGAAGCTGATTTGGCCGGTGCGGGTAAATAAATAGGCGACGGAACCGTCGGTACCTAAGTTACCACCACGCTTGGAAAAGGCATGGCGAACTTCTGCCACGGTGCGATTGCGGTTATCAGTTAAACATTCCACTAATACTGCCACACCCGCCGCACCATAACCTTCATAGGTGGCGGCTTCATAATTGTCTTCATCATCGGTGCCGGCTCCACGCGCTACCGCTTTATCGATAGTATCGCGCTTCATATTGGCAGTTAGTGCCTTATCGATAATCGCCCGCAAGCCGGGGTTATCGTCAGGGTTGGGCCCACCCGCTTTAGCGGCAACGACTAATTCGCGAATCAGTTTAGTAAATATTTTTCCCCGCTTGGCATCCTGCGCGGCTTTGCGGTGTTTAATATTGGCCCATTTACTATGACCTGCCATTGCCTGACTCTCCGTTTCTTATTCGCCAGCTTTTGGCTCAGCGGCCTTGGGCTTTTCGCGAAGTTTGATATTCAGTTCACGCAGCTGTTTGTTATCTGCCATGCCCGGTGCATCGGTCATGACACAGGCTGCACTCTGGGTTTTAGGGAAGGCAATAACATCACGGATAGACTTGGCGCCGGTGATTAGCATCACTAAACGGTCCAGGCCAAAGGCCAAACCGCCGTGTGGTGGCGCACCGTACTTTAACGCATCTAACAGGAAGCCAAACTTTTCCTCGGCTTCTTCATCACCAATACCCAATACGCGGAATACCGCTTGCTGCATATCTGGCTGATGGATACGAACTGAGCCACCGCCTAATTCGGTACCGTTTAATACCATATCGTAGGCAATCGATAGAGCAGTTTCAGGATTTTTCTCCAACTCTTCTGGCGAACAAGCTGGTGCAGTAAATGGGTGGTGTAATGAGGTCAGGTTACCTTCGCTGTTCTCTTCGAACATCGGGAAGTCGACAACCCATAATGGCGCCCAATCACCTTCGATCATATCCAGGTCTTCGCCGATTTTAACTCGTAGAGCACCCAGAGCTTCGTTGACGATGTTAGTCTTATCCGCACCGAAGAAGACAATATCGCCATCGGCAACGTCTAATCGCTCCATCATCCGGGTAACAATTTCATCGGGCATAAATTTCAGGATGGGCGATTGCAAACCTTCAATACCGGCTGCCACATCGTTGATTTTAATCCAGGCCAAACCTTTGGCGCCGTAGATACTAACGTATTTGGTGTAGTCATCAATTTGCTTACGGCTGATTTTAGCGCCACCGGGTACTTTTAAAGCAGCAACACGGCCTTTAGGGTCGTTGGCCGGGCCGTTAAAGACTTTGAAATCTACCTGTTGCATCAGGTCGTTCACATCCACCAGCTCGAAAGGAATACGCAGATCCGGCTTGTCGCTACCAAAGCGCAGCATCGCTTCGGCGTATGGCATACGCGGGAATTCGCCCAGGTCTACATCCAATACTTCTTTAAATAGCTCGCGAATCATCCCCTCAGTGATGGCCATAATTTGCTGGTCATCCATAAAGGAGGTTTCAATATCAATTTGGGTAAATTCTGGCTGGCGATCAGCACGTAGATCTTCATCGCGAAAACATTTGGCGATTTGGTAGTAGCGATCCATACCAGAGACCATAAGTAACTGCTTAAATAGCTGTGGCGACTGGGGCAGCGCAAAGAATTTGCCTTCGTGGGTTCTGGAAGGGACTAAGTAATCACGGGCACCTTCTGGAGTCGCTTTGGTTAAGATAGGCGTTTCTATATCTAAAAAGCCGTTATCATCCAGGAAGCGACGGATAGATGAGGTCACGCTTGAACGCAGTTTGAGCTTTTCCAGCATTTCCGGGCGGCGTAAATCGACATAGCGGTACTTCAAACGAACATCTTCGCCCACTTCGATATGCTCATCCAACTGGAATGGAGGCGTTGCTGCGCTGTTGAGAATCTTCAACTCCTTGCCCAGCACTTCAATTTCACCCGTAGACATATTCGTATTGATAGTGCCTTCGCTACGTGCGCGCACACGACCTTTTACTTGTAAGACATATTCGCTACGCACTTTATCAGCACGCTCAAAGTGTTCATTAGTATCGGGGTCAAACACCACCTGCACAATGCCTTCACGGTCACGTAAATCCAAAAAGATCACGCCACCGTGATCACGACGGCGATCAACCCAACCGTAAAGGGTGACTTCTTCGTCAATAGTTGCCGAGGTTATGTTTCCGCAGTAATGAGTGCGCATTGTGACTATTTTCCTGTGTGCCTGTAGATAATGATTGTTAAAATCGGGTTGGCAGCCGCTTAATCGACTACCAGTTTTTAATACTTAGCTCTCGCTGCTGACGGCAGAACCACTTGATGAGCTTTCACCGCCGCCGGCCAAATTCTTTTTATTGCCGGTTTTAAAGTCCGTTTCATACCAGCCACCGCCTTTTAAACGAAAACCAGCGGCAGAAATCTTCTTTTTTAATGCCGGTTTGCCGCAACTGGGACAATCGATCAAAGGATCATCGCTCAGCTTCTGCAACTGCTCTAATGCATGCCCGCAGTCCTGGCACTGATACTCATAAATCGGCATATCGGCTACAACCTCAAATCAACTAAAAAAACGCGCGCGATTATACCCTAAAACCGAAGGCACCGTGTAAGAGCCTGCCAGCGGTGGGCAATAGTACCGCAAAGAAAACCTTTATGAACAGTTAACACATTGAATAATAAAGAGTTTTTATTGAAAAAGAATTACCAGGAAGGGAAAATCAAAGAACAAAAAAACCGGCCAACCCTCTGCCAAATCAAGACAGAGAGTAGCCGGTGTCATGCTTTCTGAAGGGTAAGCTGTATTACTTGGCAGCAAACTCTTTCAGTTTCTTCAAAGGACGAACCTTAACAGCCATGCTGGCAGGTTTAGCTTTGAACATCTGCTCTTCACCCGTGAAAGGATTGATACCTTTGCGCGCTTTTTTGGCAGGCTTCTTAACAGTAGTCACTTTCATCAGACCGGGGATAGTAAATTCACCCAGACCACGCTTAGCGATACTGCGACCTACCAGTGACTCTAACTCATCAAATACTGCAGCCACTTGCTTACGGCTCAAATCAGTCGACTCAGCAATATCATTGAAAATCTGACTCTTGGTCATTTTCTCTTTGATAGCACCCGTAGCTTTTTTCTTCGCTGCCGGCTTCTTGGCTGGCGCTTTTTTAGCTACTGCTTTCTTCTTTGGTGCTGCCTTTTTCTTGGCAGGGGCCTTCTTAGCTACTACTTTTTTCTTAGCAGGAGCCTTCTTAGCTGCTACTTTTTTCTTAGCAGGTGCTTTTTTCTTTGCAACTGCTTTCTTCTTTGGTGCTGCTTTCTTTTTAGTCGCCATGTTTGTTAGCCTTATATGGTGGTTAAATGATGAGTTAGCTCAATATTATACCCAAGTTTTTATCTCACTCAGACACCGATTTACAAATCTCAAAATACATTTCAACCTATATATACAGCGTCTGCGATTTTTATAGTCCAGAAAACACTGTAATACAAGGTTTTTGCGAAAATTAGCGGCTAAAATAGCGAAAAAAAGCATTTTTTTTCAAAATCCATTGATTCGTGGTTTTTGAGCCAACAAATCGTAAAAAAAATACCGTGGACACGCCAAAAAAACGAGCGATTACCCGAGGCCCAAAATTGACCTGAACACACCCAGTAAATCATCCAATTCGGTTTTATTATAGGGTTTTGCCGCTACTGCGCCCCAAACCGGGCTGGGCCAACTGGCATCATTTTTAAATCGAACAATATGATGGATATGTAATTGCGGCACCCTATTTCCCAGTGCCGCCACATTCATTTTATCGGCATGAAATTGCGCCGCCATTGCAGCACTTAACGAGCTGGATTCTGCCAATAATTGACGCTGGTCTTCTTCGCTTAACTGAAAGATTTCCTGAATATCTTCCCGCCTGGGTACCAGGATAATCCAGGGGTAATTGCTGTCATTTAACAACAGGACTTTACTCAACGGAAAATCGCCAACTTCAACGCAGTCTTTGGCCAATTGTGGGTGGAGTTCAAACATATTCGTTACCATTTTACTGGGGTATTGCAGGGTGGATTGAAAGGTGGATTGTAATCCACCGGTGTACCAGCATCATTATAAGGTGGATTATAATCCACCCTACGTGGAGTTTTCAGGCTATTTGTGCTGTACCGCGTGGGAGATCAGACGTAGAATGCCTGCTGATTAATTCCATCCACATCCATTATTTATAATTATAGAAGAGCTAGTATACACAATGCGCGCCAGTCAGTTTTTAATTGCCACCGTTAAAGAAACCCCATCCGATGCTGTGGTTACCAGCCATCAATTGATGCTGAGAGCCGGAATGATCCGCAAGCTTTCATCGGGCTTATATAATTGGCTGCCGATGGGCTTGCGAGTACTGCGCAAAGTCGAAGGGATTGTTCGCGATGAAATGAATAAAGCCGGAGCGCAGGAGGTGTTAATGCCTGTGGTTCAGCCCGCTGGATTATGGGAAGAGTCCGGCCGCTGGCAGCAATATGGCCCCGAACTATTGCGGATCACCGACCGCCACAACAATAGCTTTTGCCTGGGACCTACCCACGAGGAAGTTATTACCGATTTGATTCGCCATGAAATTAAAAGCTATAAACAATTACCCGCTAACTTTTATCAAATCCAAACTAAATTCCGCGATGAAATTCGCCCTCGCTTTGGGGTAATGCGCTCAAGGGAATTTATTATGAAGGATGCCTATTCCTTCCATAAAGACCAGCAGTCATTGCAAGATACTTATGATGTCATGCATGCTGCCTATACCAATATCTTTAGCCGGCTGGGCCTGGAGTTTAGGCCCGTTATTGCCGATACCGGCTCAATTGGCGGCAGCGCCTCCCATGAGTTCCATGTATTAGCCGATTCCGGTGAAGATGATATTGCCTTTAGCGATAGCAGTGATTTTGCCGCTAACGTTGAAATGGCTGAAGCCCTGGCCCCTGCCGGTGGGCGCCCTGCCCCTGCTAAAGCGATGGAGAAAGTAGCCACTCCCGGCCAGCATACCATTGAAGAAGTGAGTGCCGGTTTAGGGGTTAGCCCTGAACAGACGGTTAAAACACTGGTGGTATTGGGTGAAACCGATGACGAAGAAGCAGAGGCACCTTTAATTGCCCTGGTTGTCCGAGGCGACCATACGCTAAACGATATCAAAGCCGAAAAATATGACGGCGTAGCCAATCCGTTAGAGTTCGCCAGTGAAGAGCAAGTCAAAGCTGTGCTGGGTTGCTCTGTAGGCTCCATTGGCCCGGTTAATCTTCCTATTGAAACCATTGTTGATCGCAGCGCAGCCCACCTGGCTGATTTTGTCTGCGGCGCCAATGAAGACGGTTTCCACTTTACCGGTGTTAACTGGGAGCGGGATGCCACCGCCAACTGCATTGAAGATATTCGCAATGTGGTTGAAGGGGACCCAAGCCCGGATGGCAACGGCACACTGCACATTAAGCGCGGTATTGAAGTAGGCCATATTTTCCAGCTGGGCACGAAATATTCAGAAGCCTTAAATGCCACGGTATTAAACGAAAATGGCAAAGACCAAGTCATGTTAATGGGTTGTTACGGCATCGGTGTTACCCGTATTGTTGCGTCAGCAATTGAGCAAAACAATGACGACAAAGGGATTATCTGGCCTGACAGTATTGCCCCTTTCCAGATTGCGATTGTGCCTTTAAATATGCACAAATCTGAAGCGGTAGCCGAGCAATCCAATAAACTGTATGACGAACTGACCGCACTGGGTTATGAAGTGCTGCTGGATGACCGTAACGAAAGACCCGGGGTTAAGTTTAACGATATGGAGCTGATGGGTATCCCTCATCGCATTGTTATCGGCGATCGTGGTTTGAAAGAACAGCAGCTGGAATATAAAGGTCGTCAGGATGCGGACAATCAGGATATTGCTATTGGCGATATTATTAATTTTGTACAAAAGACTATCGCTAAATAATCAGTACAGCTTATGAAGCTTGCAGGTTTAAAAGTTGTTGTTATTTTTCTACTGGCGGCATTGGCCAATGCCGCCAGCACCCCCTCCCCTGCGGACCAGAAAGAATTAAGACACTTTCTTAAAAACACCATTAATGGCAGTGATAGTTTTGAAGATCGTTTTGCTGCAGAAGTATGGCTGGTGGATATGTCAGGACGACTAAAACCGTTTATTAAAGACCCCAAACAGCGGCTTGATTTATTGAGGTCTGTGCACCGCGAAGCGACCAAAGCTGAACTAAAGCCGGATTTAGTCTTAGCCTTGATTCAAGTTGAAAGCAGTTTTAATAGTTATGCTATTTCCAGAGTGGGCGCCCAGGGCCTAATGCAAGTGATGCCCTTTTGGAAACAAGAAATTGGCCGCCCCGATGATAACCTTACCGACATAGATACCAACCTTAGCTACGGCTGCCGCATTTTGCAGTTTTATTTAAAAAAGGAAGATGGCAACTGGATGACAGCGCTGGCACGTTATAACGGTAGCTATGGAAAATACTGGTATCCGGAGCGGGTAATGGATGCCTGGCGCAAGCATTGGTATATAGACGATAGCCTGTAATTTAGCCGCTGGTTTTATTCATGGCTGACAAGCTTTTGGCGCTGCAGAAAAATAGCTTGCATCACTTCTCGCAGCGCGGTTTGCAGGGCTTTTTTCCCATTCAGTTGATTGCGAGCAACCACCTCACTGACCGGTAGTTGCTGTAGTACTCTCATCACTAAAATTTGTTGCTGCTGTGCGGACAAAACCGCTGCAACAGCTTTGGTCGACAAAGCAAGAACGGCCAATTTCCACAGTGATAAATGGCAAGTTTCATATTGCCGGTAACCTGATGCAAAAGCTTCAATATCCAACCAGGTTTGCTGGTCACAATCAATAGCCTGATTGTCATGACCCAACAATAACTCTATCACCAACTCAGGTTCTAACTGTTGGTATTGCACCATTAAATCACGGGGAAAATGCTCGCCAAACCTGTAGCAGGCTTTAGTTAATAAAGCCTCCCCGTCAGCACTCAATGCCGATAGCACCATCGCAGAATAACAGCCACTACTGGCATCACGCGTGCTACCCAAGCGGACGGGAACACATTGCACCGCTCGCCAGAATTGCACGACATCCGCAGTGGCGGCGAAGCTTGAACCGATAAAATCAAAACCCTGCTGGCGAGCTTGTAGCACTATATCTTGCAGCAACTGTTTACCGATATGCTTTCGTTGTAGCGAAGGATGAACAGCAATACGCATCACTCGCTGGTAACGCAGCAGCGGCGCTTCTTTAAAACCACCATGGGCCGATAGTGATTGGGCTAATAAATGCCCTTGCGGCCTTCTTTTACCCTGCCAAATAGCTTCAGATAACGCTGGGTCAAAACCACCTTCAGCGGCCATTAAGGCAGCGGCAATAATTTGGCCTCGGTAACGACTAACCCAAACAGATAGATTAGGCCCATCAAGCAGATTGCGTAAGTCTGCCGGTGTGGTTTGATAATGGGCAGACACCAACAAACCGAATAACTGTTCCAGCTCAATTTTATTACTTAATAAATCATCACGATTGAGTTGCTCACTAACACAGTGCTTTAGGTCGAAGTCCGCTAACACTGCTTGATCAATTTCCCGCCCTTTAAGTAGCAAGCCATCAAATAACCAGGCTTCTACAGGATCATTATCTGCCCATCGAATAGCTTGCTGTAATACACAGGATGTCCATAGGGGCGTTGTGCTATCGAGGGTTTGCTTAAACCGAATATCAAAACCTCGGCCGCTGCCTTCATAACCATGGACGGTTGTTGAAAAAACGATGCGCTTATAGCTGGCCAGATACTGCTCTAACATAAAGGCTGGAATAGCAGCGGCTTCATCAACTAATAATAAGTCAGGGTCGATTTTATTGCGGATCAGCTCATCAGGGGCAATAAACTGTAGCTGGGACTGCTGGTATTTAATAACACCCTGCGAGGGTTCAACCGCTAATAAGCGAGCGGCATGTTCAAAGACCGGCTGTACTGATTCAATGCGCGGCGCAGTGATAACAATATGGCAATCCGCCTGTTGCATTAGCGCGGCGCTGGCAATACCCAAGGCGGATGTTTTACCGCGGCCACGGTCTGAACGAATCACCAGGGGTCGTCGGCTTCGCCCTTTTGAGGTGGCAATAATGGCTTTGACTGCCTTGGATTGATCGACGGTTAAGCAGTAATCGGCCATAGGCTCTGGTGCAGCTGATGGAACTGAAGCTGCCGCTATAAATTCTACAGGCTGATTTTGTTCAACTAACTTTTCCTCAACCAGTAAGGCGTTTGGGTCAGACTGTATAGAATGGATGATATGCTGAATAAACCGGCCGGCGATATTATCAACGTGAAACGGGTGAACCAATAAGCGCTGGTAATCCGGGTCGTTATAGCTGGGCCACTCTGTTAACGGAGGAACTAACACTATTAATAAGCCTCCCCCCACCAATGCACCAGACACCGCAGCCAATGCATCGGGGTCAAACCCCGCCCAGGCATCATAAATTAGGCCATCCACTTCCCGGCCTAACCACTGGCGTGCTTGTGCTGGCTCTATATAGGTAGCGTTTTCTGGTGGTTTATCAGTAACCCATAGAGGGTCATTCAATAAATCAGCTTGTTGCAATAACTCACAAGCCCACTGCCGTTCGCCCGAAAGCACAACCAAACCACGCTGCCGTGATTCACGGGCAACGGCTTGCTGTTGAGTCATTGCAGACAGAATGGGGTTAACAGGAGGCAAGGCCAGTTTTCTCTGTTGGGAAAAAACTCAGGTTATCAATCATTGCAGGGAGAAACAATCTACACAGAGGAACGTCATCCCCGTCATTCCCGCGAAGGCGGGAATCCAGCGCTGTAGATTTCCGCCTTAGCGGAAATAACAGCATGAGCATGCAGTCTGGATTCCCGCCTTCGCGGGAATGACGGGAGTTTTTTGGGGATGACAGGAACAGCGCTTAATCAACTTTCTGAATCACCAGTAACAACTGCCCAACATTCACCCCAAACTTTGACATACTGGACTCATTCATCAGCACATTCTCCGATACCAAATACATCCGATCATCAATAGTGATATCTATAGTCCCATCACCATAGGGAATGCGCAGCACATAGCCCAGAAACATGCTATTGCCAGCAACCTGTATATCAGACTCACCGATAACATCACCGGCTGTACCGATATAGCGATTGTCGCCATTGGGAGTAAGGGTCCAAACCCGCCGTTGTTTTTCACCATCATCAAATACAAAGTCTTCTTCAAGGGTACCTACGCCCTCTTTCCAGTACGCTTTAATATCGGCGGTAAAATAACGAATGACCTTACCAGAACGGTCTTTTAGTACACCAGCCGCCCGAAGCTGGCCATCAAAAAAAGACTCGGCAACTAACTTTGGCTGATTGTTTTTATAGTCAGTCACATCAACTGAATTACAGGAGGCAAGTAAAAGAACCATTAAAGGCAGAAGGCCAGCCACTTTTAAAATAGGGGAAACAAACATATATCAATCCTTAAACGATTTTTGTTGATACGTGGACCGACCCGGGTTGGTTTAGTGATGACTGAATGAATTGATCCAAATACAAAAACACCAGCATGATGGGCAAGATTAAAGCCGTTAAAATCCATTCTGGCAACCGGTACGTACATTAATATTAAGTAGTTACTATAAATCTGGTAAAGAAATCAGTTATATCGAGACAAGGGGTAAACCACTATGAACACTCGACTCTTAGCCCTCATTACAGCTCTGGCCTTTAGCCAGCCTGGCTTTGCCAATTGCAACAGTATGCTGAACTATGAAACCCGTAAACTGCACTCTACTGAAACCATCAACCTGTGTGACGCTTATCAGGGCAAAGTGATTGTCGTGGTAAATACCGCCAGCCAGTGTGGCTATACTCCCCAATTTAAAACGCTGGAAACCCTACATCAGAAATATAAGGACCAGGGCTTAGTGGTATTGGGCTTCCCCTCTGACGACTTTTATCAAGAGCATAGTGACGAAACTAAAACGGCTAATGTCTGTTATATCAATTACGGTGTGACTTTCCAGATGCTTGGTACCTCCAGCGTCAGGGGTGCCAATGCCAACCCCATCTTTAAATCATTAGCAGAACAGACCGGCAGGGCTCCTCGCTGGAATTTCTCCAAATATGTGATTGGTAAAGACGGCAAAGCTATTGCCGCATTTCCCTCTAGTGAACCCCCCATGGGTGGGCAATTAGAGAATACTGTTGTTGAAGCATTAAGAATGTAGCAACCACACTAATCGTCATTCTCGCGCACAAGATGAATTGCCAAGTAAGATTATGCTATGATCGCGCCTCGCGAAGGTTCCCATAATCATACCAACAATACCTTATTTATTTCATCCTTGACTGATTAGGCTGTATCTCTATGAGTTGTTGCAGTAATGACTGATAAATCTGGCGCCGCGCATCTACCCGCCAAGTTTATTGATGGCTCTATCATGCGCCATATTTGGGTAATGACCAGCACCGCGTCGATAGGTCTGGTCGGGATATTCTTGGTTGACCTGATTGATATGCTGTTTCTCAGCATGCTGGGCAGCGACGATATTATTGCCGGCGTGGGCTTTGCCTCCAGCATCTCTTTTTTTACGATCTCCCTAAGTATTGGTATCACCATTTCCATGGCCGCCCTGGTATCGCGCATGATTGGCCAGCGCAATGTGGAGCAGGCAAAGCGCTATGTGGTCAATGTAGCCGTTTTGGCGCTAACACTAACCAGTACAATGGCTTGTATTATCTGGTTTAACCTTCCCTTTCTATTCCGCCTGCTTGGGGCCGATGAAGGTGCACTGGCCGTTGGGGTTAGCTATTTACAAATTATATTACCCTCACTCCCAATACTGGCCACTGGCATGGCGATGTCTGCGGCACTGCGTGCAGTGGGTGATGCCAGACTTTCCATGCTAACAACATTAATAGGGGGCGGCGTTAATGCCGTGCTCGACCCCATTTTTATTTTCGCTTTAAGTATGGGTGTAGAAGGCGCCGCTATCGCCTCGGTAATGGCTCGGTTTGTGGTGCTGGGGATTGCCTTTTGGGGTGTAACCCGCAAACACAATCTAATGAAGGCCTTTGTCTATAAGGATTTTGTTGAAGACTTTAAACCAATTTTTAAAGTTGCCGGTCCCGCCATGCTAACCAATCTCGCCACCCCCATTGGCAATGCTATTGTGATTAAAATGGTAGCGCAGTTTGGCGCTGCCTATGTGGCGGGTTTTGCTATTGTTGGACGTATTTCACCGGTGGCTTTTGCGTTGGTATTTGCTCTTTCCGGGGCGATAGCGCCTATTATTGGCCAGAATTTTGGAGCACTTAACTTTGCCCGCATTCGCGAAACGCTGAGTAACGCACTAATTTTTAATGCGGTGTATGTCACTTTAGTATCCGTTTTACTTTATATCCTGCAAGAACCGATTATTACGTTGTTTAAGTTAGAAGGGGAAGCCGCCGAGCTGGTACGGATTTTCTGCACCTGGATAGCCATTACCTTTATCTTTAACGGTGCGCAGTTTGTCTCTAACTCTGCTTTTAATAATCTGGGTAAGCCGATGTATGCCACCTGGTTTAATGTGGGCAGGTCTACGGTGGGCACGCTGCCTTTTGTGTATTTAGGCGGAGAAATTGCTGGTGCTGCCGGAGTATTAGCAGGACAAGCGGTTGGCGGAATGATTTTTGCGCTAGCAGGTGTGGCGATTGCCTTCAGGCATATTAGCAACCTGACCAAAAACAATAACACCGCCATTCCCGCAGAACACCGTCATTCCCGCGAAGGCGGGAATCCAGCGCTGTAGATTTCCGCCTTAGCGGAAATAACAGCATAAGCATGCAGTCTGGATTCCCGCCTTCGCGTATTGCTGTCTGGGGTAACCCTTCTTGAGTAATGTTGGTGGTTTTTGTGGTTAGCGGCGCCAAGGTATTGGGTGGGGGTTGCGGAATGGTCCTGTGGCCCTCCGGGCTACCCTTAGCCAGTTTTGAGCCTTAAAGCGCTTCGCTGTCTCAAAACTGTCACGGCACTGGCCCTGACTATTTCGCAACCCTACCCCCGACTCCTCAGCGGGGCCATTTAACACCCCCCAAGCCTGCAGAGTAGCCA
>JAAELM010000217.1 GCA_024226635.1 Oceanicoccus sp.
ATTAAGTCTGCAATACTTTCCCTTGCCCGTATTTGATGGAAGTTATCACCATCCACCATGATTTCTGCGGCGCGACCACGGCTATTGTAGTTGGAACTCAATTATTACCGTCCCTGAGTTTGCAGGTTAGTGGTCACAGACAGACTTGTTTACCCACACTTTATCCACAGCTTCTCCTCAGAACTTTACCCTTGCATTACCCCCAAAACCGCATTATCTTGTATAATGTTTTTCGCAGACCCCAATATGTAGGGGTACAGTTGCACTGAAAACTATAAGAAAACTAACCTCAGGACTACAAAAGAATCACGAGAGTTAGTACATACTTATCAATGCAACTAGAAAAACAGAGGGGATAAGTCAGAAAGGCCATTTTTGCCGCTTTTATTTGCGCAAAAGCCGAGTATGTACGTGGATTGAAGAAGATGGAAAAACAGAGGTTCGCATCTACTGTTTTTACTTGGCTGAGCGGCTTAACAGGTCATTTTTTAATGGCTTGCACATGAAGATCATAAAAAACTGTTCATAGCCGGGTTGAATCACAGCATTTCATCTTAGTTAGTCTCACCTCAACAATAAAACCTTAAATACGCTGAGCTAACCACTGCGAGAACGTAGTGCCCGGAGAAACTATGCAAACCGAAGTAGATGATAACAACAAAGCCGTACCCCATGCGGCAGCACCAACGTCTGCAACCTCAAACACCGAAGTACAAGCAACTGCACCTGGGCAATTGCGTGTTATCAAACGTAATGGCACGGTAGTGAGCTATGACGACAGTAAAATTACTGTTGCCATCACCAAAGCTTTTTTAGCCGTTGAAGGTGGCACCGCCGCCGCTTCATCACGCATCCACGAAACGGTGGAAAAACTGTCTCAGCAAGTTAGTGCTATTTTCAAACGTCGTATGCCCTCCGGCGGTACGATGCATATTGAAGATATCCAGGACCAGGTTGAACTGGCCCTAATGCGCAGCGGCGACCACAAAGTGGCCCGCGATTACGTATTGTACCGGGAAGAGCGTCGCCTGCAGCGTGAAGATAAAGCCTCCTCCGAACCGACCAAAGCGCACCCCACCATCAAAGTAAGCCACCCTGATGGCAGCCAGGCACCACTGGACCTTGGCCGCATGGAAATTATTGTGGGTGAAGCCTGTGCCGGGCTTAAAGATGTTGATGCTCAGCACATCATTGATGAAGCCCTGAAAAACCTTTATGACGGTGTGCCCGCCAAAGACGTGAACACCTCCCTGGTGATCACCGCCAGAACCCTGGTTGAGAAAGAGCCTAACTACTCTTATGCAACCTCTCGCTTACTGCTCGACAACCTGCGCGCAGAAGCCCTACCTTTTCTGGGCATCGCCGACAGCGCAACCCAGGGCGATATGGACACCCTTTATCCCAAAGCTCTTTCGGCTTATATCAACAAAGGTATCGAACTGGAGTTACTGGCGCCAAACCTACTGGATTATGATTTGGACAAACTGGGTCAAGCCATCGATGCATCCCGCGATCTGCAGTTTAACTACCTCGGTCTCCAGACTTTATACGACCGCTACTTTATTCACAGCAATGAAGTACGCATTGAATTACCGCAGATCTTCTTTATGCGTGTCGCCATGGGCCTGGCCCACCGCGAAGAGCAAAGAGAAGAGCGTGCGATTGAGTTTTATCGTCTACTTAGCTCCTTCGACTATATGAGCTCTACACCGACGTTATTTAATGCCGGTACTTTGCGCCCACAATTATCTTCTTGCTACCTAACCACTGTACCTGATGACTTGCACGGTATTTACGGTGCCATCCAGGACAACGCCATGCTGTCAAAGTGGGCTGGCGGTTTAGGTAACGACTGGACGCCAGTACGTGCCTTAGGTGCCTATATTAAAGGCACTAACGGTAAGTCTCAGGGTGTTGTACCGTTCTTAAAAGTGGTTAACGATACCGCTGTTGCGGTTAACCAGGGCGGCAAGCGTAAAGGCGCTGTCTGTGCCTACCTTGAAACCTGGCATATGGATATCGAAGAGTTTGTTGAGCTACGAAAAAACACCGGTGATGACCGCCGCCGTACTCACGATATGAATACCGCTAACTGGGTACCTGACCTGTTTATGAAACGCGTATTCGATGATGGCGAGTGGACTTTATTCTCACCTAACGATGTCCCTGATCTACACGATTTATATGGCGAAGCTTTTGAACAAGCTTACACCGCCTATGAAGCTCGCTGTAAGTCTGGTGACTTCCCATTATTTAAAACCGTTCGCGCCCAGGAACTATGGCGCAAAATGTTGGGTATGTTGTTTGAAACTGGCCACCCTTGGATCACCTTTAAAGATCCTTGCAACATTCGCTCTCCGCAGCAGCATGTTGGCGTGGTTCACTCTTCAAACCTGTGTACAGAAATTACGCTTAACACCAATAAAGAAGAGATCGCGGTTTGTAACCTGGGCTCGGTTAACCTGGCTCAACATACCGAAGAAGGCGGCCTCAATTTAGAGAAGCTGGAAAAAACCGTTAAGACAGCAGTACGTATGTTAGATAACGTTATCGATATCAACTACTACTCCGTTGGCCAGGCAGAGAAATCCAATATGCTGCACCGTCCTGTTGGGCTTGGCTTGATGGGTTTCCAGGACTCTCTCTACAAGCAACATATTGCCTACGGTTCTGATGACGCGGTGACGTTTGCTGACCGCTCTATGGAAGCCATTAGCTACTTCGCTATCAAGTCTTCCTCTGAACTGGCTGAAGAGCGCGGCAGCTACTCCACCTTTGACGGTTCATTATGGAGCCAGGGTATTTTACCCATCGACTCAGTGAAAAAACTGGTTGAAGAACGTGGTGAGCAATACATCAAAGTCGACCAGTCTCAGACTATGGATTGGGACGGGCTGCGCTCTCAAGTGCAAAGCAAAGGCATGCGTAACTCCAACGTAATGGCCATTGCACCGACAGCTACCATCGCCAATATTACTGGCGTTGCCCAGTCAATTGAGCCGACTTATCAAAACCTTTATGTGAAATCTAACCTCTCCGGTGAATTCACCGTGGTTAACCCACACCTGGTTAACGACCTAAAAGCTCGCGGACTGTGGGACAACGTAATGGTTAACGATCTTAAATACTACGAAGGTAGTGTGCAGCAGATCGACCGTATTCCCGCAGACCTAAAAGCGATGTACGCCACCGCCTTTGAAGTTGAGCCTCGCTGGATTATTGATGCCGCAAGCCGCCGCCAAAAATGGATTGACCAGGCACAGTCGCTCAACCTTTACATTTCCGGTGCCTCCGGCAAGAAGCTGGATATCACTTACCGTATGGCTTGGTACAGCGGCCTGAAGACGACTTATTATCTACGCGCCTTAGCGGCCACCGGTACTGAGAAGTCTACGATTGATACCGGCTCGCTAAACGCCGTATCTTCCGCAGCAGCACCCGCAGCGCCAGCAGAAGCCGCCGCAGGTCCAGCACCGGTACCTCAGGCTTGTTCACTGGACGATCCTGATTGCGAAGCTTGCCAATAGCACACCGAGTAAAAAGAACTTAAGCATTACACCCCGCCACCAATTATAGATATAGACAGGCGGGGGTAAAAAATAGAACACCATACCGCTAGGGGTATGTTAAAGAGGTAAATAAAGTATGCTGAATTGGGATGAGTACAATGTTGAAGAAAACGAAAGCGCAATGCCACCGCCTGTTGCACAGGAAGTCATTACGCCGGAAGTAGAGGCCGCACCAGCACCTCAAGCTGCTGCACCCGCAGCTGAAGCACCAGCCGTCAAACCAACAGGCAGCGCCGCAGCCAAAGCTGAAGCCGCTATTGCCAACCTGGATGTTTCTGCCGGCCTTGAAGAACTGGAAATGGGCGCTGCCCGTCTTACCGTTGACGACAAGGCTATGATCAACTGCCGCGCTGACCTAAACCAGTTAGTGCCCTTTAAATATGACTGGGCCTGGCAGAAATATCTGGATGGCTGTGCCAACCACTGGATGCCACAAGAAGTTAACATGACCGCTGACGTCGCCTTGTGGAAAGACCCTAACGGCCTTAGTGATGACGAACGTCGCATTGTTATGCGCTCTTTAGGTTACTTCTCTACTGCCGACTCGCTGGTTGCCAATAACTTAGTACTGGCTATGTACCGCCATATCACCAACCCTGAGTGTCGCCAGTACCTATTACGCCAGGCCTTTGAAGAAGCAATTCATACCCACGCTTACCAGTACTGTGTTGAGTCATTGGCTATGGATGAGGGTGAAGTATTCAATATGTACCGCGAACTGCCTTCAATCGCCAAAAAAGCTGCCTGGAGCTTAAAGCATACTCACGCGCTGTCTGACCCGAACTTTAAAACCGGCACCCACGAAGCAGACCAGGAATTGCTACGCAACCTGATCGGTTTCTACGGGGTGACTGAAGGTATTTTCTTTTACTGTGGCTTTACCCAGATTCTGTCTATGGGTCGCCGTAATAAAATGACCGGTGTTGCCGAGCAGTTCCAGTACATCCTGCGGGATGAATCGATGCACCTGAACTTTGGCATCGACGTGATCAACCAAATCAAACTGGAAAACCCACAACTGTGGAGCGAAACATTCCAGCAGGAAATTATTCAAATGATTCTGGAAGGCACCCAGCTTGAAATCGAATACGCCCGTGACTCTATGCCCCGCGGTGTACTCGGTATGAACGCTGCCATGATGGAAGAGTACCTACAGTTTATTGCCAACCGCCGCTTAACCCAGCTGGGCTTGCCGGAGCAATACATTGGCGCGCAGAACCCATTCCCATGGATGAGTGAAATTATGGACTTGCGCAAAGAGAAAAACTTTTTTGAAACTCGCGTTATCGAGTATCAAACAGGCGGTGCATTGACTTGGGACTAGCCGTCATTCCCGCGAAGGCGGGAATCCAGAGGTGCATGCAGGCTGGGCCCCCGCCTTCGCGGGGGTGACAGAGATGTTAAAGACAAAACTCACTAGCGATAACAGGATAGGGCCATGAGCGAAAGCGAAGACAAGAAAGCCCAGGTAGACTCAGAAACCATTTTGATGACTCTGGACCAAATTGGCCAGACCATTGAGATTATGACCAATGTTGTCGGTCGGTTGCGAGGCTATATCACTGAGCAAACTGAACATGAAACCAAGGCTAGCCCGCCAAAAGAAACGGATATAACGACACCTTATGTGGAGCAGTCACAGGCCATTCATTAAGCCCATCTGACCCGCTTTAAAACAACATTAAAACAACATTAAAACAAAACAACATTAAAACCCTGAACAAAAGAAGCCAGCGCTCACCTAACCCGACGGCAACGCATCAAGAGACTGGAGGACAACTCTGGCAATCGCTTCACGCTTGTATAAATCATCGGCCTTATTAGGTGTGTCTATATTTAATGCAAAAAAGACCGGACCAGTCGGCCAATCGACCCATCCTACCCACCAGCCATAACCGCCATCCCATCCCGTTTTGGCACATAATGTCCAGGTATCACCTTTATCGAGCTGCATAATATCTTTTACAATACCCTGGTGTAGCGATGAAAACGGGAGTTGGTTTCGATGTAATTTTTTTAGAAAGGCTACTTGTTCATAAGCAGAAATAGCCAGGTCTCCTTCAACCCAATAATTTCCGCCTGCGGTATGAAGGTCCTTATTACCATAGTCTATTTCACGCAAGTAACGCTGCACCCTTTTTTTACCAATCTTTTTAGCAAACTGCTCATAGACCCAAATCGCAGAATATTGCATAGCAGAACGCAAATCCTGATTTTGATTGTGCAGCTCGTAATCCCTCTTTATACCGTCCCATTCAAACACCTGGAACTCATCTTCTACAGCGCCAGCATCCAAAGCAAACAGCGTATGGGGAATCTTATAAGTAGACGCTGGAGAGTAACGCTTAAGAGCTCGAGCATTGTTAAATACCCAATTTTTTGCATAGGGGCCACGTTCATCAATAACAACGATAGTGCCTTTGGCAGAAAACTGATCAAAATACCGCACCCAATCAGCTCGCTCAACGATACTGTTTTGACCGTAGCTAATAGGGCTGATCAAAAAAAGTACCAGTATAAAAAATACCGATATAAAAAATGGCGATTTATATAACATGACATCCTCTGTATCCAGCGCCCAACAGAATGATTATGCTTGCACTCTCTAGCTATAAGACACTTCTAAGGAATAAATCCCCACCTCATCAAGGAAAAAAATTAAATAAACAAATGAACCTCTATTTGTGAATAGCCGTTTTCCATTGCGCAAAAATGCGAAAACAATAGTCCACTGAGTGAAATTTTTAAGATTATAAAATTAACTAAACCAGAGCGGTTTTTTGGCGGTGAAACAAGCGTTTAATTCTTATTTTTTAATAAACTTCAAAGTCATACGATCAGATTCACCAATCGCCATATTGGCCGCCTTATTTTCAGGCGCAGTTCTCAGTGATGGTGGCAAGCGCCACACTGAATCACCAACTACCGGCTGATCTTTCGGGTTGGCATTGATTTCACTGCTATCGACCAGCTCAAAGCCCGCCTGCTCAAACATGGCCACAACAGCCGCCTGCTTCAGGTAGCCATTACTGCCATTGGCCCATTGCTCATCGGCATCTGCTGGTGCACGGTGCTGTACTACAGCTACAATACCACCGGTTTTTAATAAGGCATTTATTGCTTTTAATGCGGCGGTACGAGTGCCGGCTTTGGCTTCAAAGCGGTTCAGGTTATGTAGTGCACGAATCATAATCACTGCATCGAGAGTGCCATTGATCGACTTGGGGATACCGCCAAAGGCATAACCCGCGGCAGGCAATTTTTCTGCCCCGGGGTAAGCTGCCACCTTATCGCCAAAAGCTTTATGGGCCTCAATGCGCTTTGCGATAACATCGGGTTTAAAAAAGCCAAACATCGGCCACATATCATCGGCATAATTAATGCCATAGAAGGCCCCTTCTGAGCCCGCACTTTCTGAAGCCACATAGGGCGCCAAGATGTGTGAGTACCAACCGCCACCGGGTAAAACTTCTGCGATTTTCATACCGGGAGTTATGCCAAAAAACTCAATCGTTTCTTTAGGGTGGCGACTGCTATCGCGAGCCTTAAAATCATCGCTGCGGCTATCCAAAATCCTATTAAGTTTCGCGCTGGCCACTTGCTGGTCGTCACTGCCCGTGGTGGCAGCACAGGCGGCAACGATCAAAGTCACAGCGAGTAAAGCAGTCTTAACAAAGGTAGAGGGGGCTATCACTTTCATGGCGTATTTCCTTTGAAATAAAATAAGCTCGCTGATTGTCCATACATATTTAGTGTCCAGACATATTAAGCCAAAGCATCCTCAGCCACAAAGTACTTGGGATCTTCAATCACATTGACTTCAACCAAACCACCAGCCTTTTTCAATAAATGACGACACTCTTCACTCAAATGCACCAAGTGCAGGGTTTTACCCGCATTTACATAGCGCTCAGCCAAGGTATCAATAGCCTCCAGACCAGAGTGATCTGCCACCCGTGAGCGGGCAAAGTCGATCACCACATCATCGTTATCGGTACTGGGGTCAAAGTGTTCAAGGAAGGACGTAGCTGAGCCAAAGAACAGCGGGCCAGTCACCGCATAAACGGTTGAACCTTTATGATCTTCCTTTGCATCAATGCGAATATGCTTGGCGTGGTCCCAGGCAAATACCAGCGCCGACACAATCACACCAACCACAACCGCAACCGCTAAATCGGTTGCTACGGTTACGCCGGATACGGTAATCAGGATCAAGGCATCACTGCGTGGCACTTTGCGCAAAATACGGAAGCTACTCCACTCAAAGGTACCAATTACCACAATAAACATAACGCCAATCAACGCCGCCAGGGGAATTTTTTCAATCAGTGCAGAACCTACAAGAATAAAAAACAATAGAGACAGTGCAGCGGTAATACCGGAAAGACGACCGCGACCACCGGAGTTTACATTGATCATACTCTGGCCAATCATCGCGCAACCACCCATACCACCAAACATACCAGTCACGGTATTGGCAACGCCCTGGCCAATACACTCTTTATTGCCACGACCACGGGATTCGGTAATTTCATCCACCAGGCGCAGCGTCAGCAAAGACTCAATCAAACCAATGGCTGCCAAAATCACCGAATAAGGGAGGATGATCCAGAAGGTTTCCAGATTGAAGGGCACCGAAGGAATATGGAAAGTCGGTAGGCCGCCTTTGATAGAGGCCACATCGCCCACTACACGGGTATTTAAGTCCAGACCAAACACTAGCAGCGTCACCGCCACAATGGCGACCAGCGAGGAAGGTACAGCGGTGGTAAAACGGGGCAGGAAATGAATAATCAACATGGTGATTACTACCAGGCCCAACAACATATAAAGCTGCTGCCCTTCCAGCCAAGCCACATCAACAATGGTGCCTTCCATAAACGTACCGCTCAACCAGCCCGGCTCACCGGCAACACCAAACTGACCCAATTGAGCCAGGAAAATAACAATCGCCAGACCGTTCACAAAACCCAGCATCACTGGATGCGGCACCATGCGGATAAATTTACCTAGTCGTAATACCCCCGCCATTATTTGCAAAAAGCCCATCAGCACCACCGTAGCAAACAGGTATTCAACTCCGTGGTCAGCCACCAGGGTTACCATCACCACGGCCAAAGCACCGGTAGCCCCTGAAATCATACCGGGACGACCACCGATACAAGCGGTGATTAAACCCACCATAAAAGCAGCATACAGCCCAACCAACGGCTCCACACCAGCAACAAACGCAAAGGCTACCGCCTCAGGCACCAGCGCCAACGCTACCGTTAAGCCCGAAAGCACATCATTCTTGATGGTGGCTACCTTACTTGGGTGAAACTCAAACATGTCATTCTCTCAGTCAACATCAATACATTAGCCCGCATCCATCACCATTGATGACACGGAACTGAAATAGGTTCTCTAATCGGCAGGAATTGTTGTTATACGGCCAGTAGAAGGGTCGCGCATTCTAGCTAAAACAGCCTCTGAATTCAATGTAGCCCATAAGTGGCCTTAGGCCTGCACCCTCAAAGCCTGTACTGTCAATGATTGCAGAAGCCACGCAGCAAGCGTCAATTGTGTGTATACTGTCGATCCATTTAGCTGATTAAAGGCACCCTTTCCATGGCAGCCAAGCCCAAAACAACCACAGGTAGAAAGAAGCAACCTGACGCTACAGAGACATCCCTATCGATTGAAGAGCAAACCGCGGCCTTTTTAAAAGCCGGCGGAGCTATTGAACAAATTGAATCCGGGGTAAGCGGCCAGCAGAGTATGGCGGGGCCCAAGCATATTACCTTGAGCAATAAGCCCAAAAGTGAATAAGCTGGCAGCGTCCAGGGCCTCCTCCCTCATCCCTATCAATTCTGTTAAGCCGCTGAAACACAAAGTAAGAAATATGTAAATATGCACGAAGCCGCTGTGCTTATGTTGCTATATAATGAAGGGAAAGCAGTTGCTGCGATTGCGATATATCAAAGAATAAACACAAAAAAAATAACTAAAATATCAGCAAATACTGACCAGGAAAAACAATGAAGGCTATATGCCCCGCATGTAATAATTGTTCACAAATGGGTTGGCACAAAGCAACCATAAGTCCATTAATCACTATACCCTGTGATAGCTGTGGAACTGAGTTGACGGTAAGTTGGAAAAACTATCTGCATACGGTACTACCTGCTTCACTCTGGTTTTTGATAGGGTATCTACTAACAGAAGAGAGCTCTATAGAGCAATATCTGGTTATTGGTTCTTCGATTGTATTGATGACATTATGCCAACTGCTATTTTTACCGCTTGACGCTACAGCCACTGATAACAGTTGAAAATCTTACACATGCATGCCGGGTATCATTCTACGAAAACCGACCTTGTAACGGAGTGCGTGGTATACAAACACCATCAGGTAAGCCAGCAACATCCCATAATTAAATAACACAAAAATGTTGTGGGCACTACTGGCAAAAGCCATTGCCCAACCTTCCAGTATTGGCAGGGTAAATAAACCAAATAGGCTGACTTCATAACCTATGGCCCAGCTATTCATAAAGCCACTAACACTCAGGCCCAGTACACTTATATAAAGGAATAACAGCGTTAACCGCGATAGGCCATAGGCATTTTCTGTCATGCGTTTGGGGGCCTGTGGTCGCGGATTTTTAGCCCACCACAACAAACGCAGCGCGACAAATACAAAACTCACTACGCCCAGGGTCATATGCATGGCACGATAAAAGTCTCGATCAGGGTCAACCACATTCATTAGTGGCCACGAGATAGAAATAACCAAGGTAATAGTAAAACTAAAGAAAACCAGCCAAGCCAATATAGCGGAGGTTACGCCATAAGTTTTCTTTGTATCTGGATCCAGCATAGATTTTGCACTCTTTAAAGGTCAGCCAAACAACTATTGTCAGGTTATTATTAAAGGCGATATTGTTACCTAAGCGCATGTAATAATCTACCGAACGCAACTATATTCTTAACACTTTTCTGCATGTGGCTAGAGGCGTTGCATCACTCAAAAAAGACCGTCATTCCCGCGAAGGCGGGAATCCAGCCTGCATGCTTATGCTGTTATTTCCGCTAAAGCGGAAATCTACAGCACTAGATTCCCGCCTTCGCGGGAATGACGATAGTTATTTTCTCCGGAGTCTGCCCTCGAGTGCATTTGTCGGGGTCAACACATAGACTTTGGTAACGGTAG
>JAAELM010000218.1 GCA_024226635.1 Oceanicoccus sp.
CAGTTACCAGTTATCAGTTATCAGTTATCGGTTATTAGTTACCAGTGTCCCGTCCTGAATACTGATCACTGAATATTGATCACTGAATACTGATCACTGAATACCGATCACTGAATACCGATCTAGCTACCCTACACTTTGAGATCAAAGGATAGGATTGAAACAAATTTTGAAAGATAAAGCATTAGACAAACAACGTTCAAGCATATTGAAGCCAATGCGAAAGATGCTAAAGTCACGACGGTCCGTGCGGTCAACCAGATGACGTTGACCCCGTTTGATAACCTGAGAGCCAAAAGCAACCAGCCAAACATACAATAAGCTAACGGCTAAAGTCAAACGGGATAAACGTGAAAAGTGGCGCAGATGAGTGGCTTCGAGGTCAAACCCATGCCGTTTGAAATCACCAAACATTTCCTCGATCCACATCCGGCGGCGATAGGCGAGCAGCGTAGCACGAGCGGTGGGCAGATTGGTAGCTAAAAGCCAAGGGACTTTTTCACCAGGCTTCCAATAGGCCAAGATATTGACCGGATAGGCATATTTCTGGGTCAAATGAGAGGCGGGTAACCATAACCGCTGACCGGCTTTGGTCAACAAAGTATCCAGTCGTTGCCAGGCGGCAGATGGCTTGGATTGCACTAACCAGTTGGGTTGTTGACGCAAAACATAGCCCCAACCCCACCGGTCCAGTTGTTTGAGTACGTCATTTGGGCCAAATTCACTGTCACCAACCACTAAAACGTGGCTACCAGGCGGAATAAGGCTATGAACGTAGCTCAATAACGCCAATTGTTTGGCTGCTGAACTATGGCCGCGTTTGCCCTTAACCCAGGTCCAAGCCAAGGGCAGGGTGCGCCGCCGATAACATATCGCTACCATCAACAATTGATGTCCGAATCCAATTTTGCTGCCATCGACCACTAACCGAACTTCTTGACCTGCTGCCACAACTCTTGCTATCAGGTTCTGGGCAATAGGCTGATACCATTCCCGCACTCGAACCGCTTTGTTTTTCAGAAATCGGCTTAGGCGTTGGATATGGCTACTTAGACTGGCACGCCCTTGTATTTTATTGCCTATCTTGCTCAGATGCACTGATTGGCTCCCATAGATACCTGTGATCAGCCACGCCATATTTTTGACCCGACTGATCCGTTCTTTTGGCCTTAATTGTTTGATCCGTTCTTTCAAAGTATGATATATTCGGTTGACTGACATTGATAACCTCCGAGTGTTTGTTTTTGTCAAACTTTCTATACTCGACGTTTCTTTGTTAGTCAACTTTCTTCTTTCATTTTTAAACTGTAGGGTAGCTAGAATAGTGATTACTGTTTACTAATTACTAATTACTAATTACTAATTACTAATTACCAATTACCA
>JAAELM010000219.1 GCA_024226635.1 Oceanicoccus sp.
CCGGCGCAATTATTTGACCTGAATAATGATCCCGATGAATTTCACGACCTGGGTCGTTCAGAGGCCCATGCTGCCATTTGTGCCGAAATGAAAGATCAATTGTTTGAACGACTTATATCCCGAAAAAGCTGCACCACCTTGACCCCAGATAAAATTGATGACATCCGCGACGTAGAGGATAGTACCGGGATATGTATAGGGAAGTGGTGACTATACCGTTATGATCATTACACAGTCTATTTCTCCACCAACCCATTTAGCATGAATTAATCGATGTCTACAGAAAACTCCAGTCTGGCTAAAATGCTGGCCCTGCTAGAAGCTTTTACCAAAGATCGTCATATGTGGACCGTCGAGGCAATGGCCGAGCACTTCGGTTATACACATTCTTCCACCTATCGCTACGTTCGCGAACTATGCAGGGCCGGGCTGTTGGTGCGCATGCCCAATGGTGAGTATGTAATCGGTGCGCGTATTGTTGTGCTGGAAGCTTTGATCAGACAGGCCGACCCATTGACAAAGGCCTGTATGCCGATGCTGGACAATTTTACCCGCTTATTGGGCTGTCATGCATTGCTATCCAATGCTTATGGAGAACATTTAATTAATGTTGTGCACCTGCCGGGTAACGATGATATTGAACTGGCCTTTGTTGGTGGCCGACAGTTACCCTGGTTTCGCGGCGCGACTTCGAGGGCCATACTGGCCTTTTTACCCAGGAAACGGGTACGCAAATTATTTGAAAAAAATTACGAGGGAGAACGAGACAAGCTGAACTGGCGGCAAACTCTGGGCTTACTCAACGAAGTTTCTGACCAGGGTTTTTGCATTAGCCGGGAAGAGCTGCAAAAAGGAGTCGTCGGGGTGGGTGCACCCCTGATTGTTTCCGGTGATGTATTGGGCAGTGTAACCCTGGTATTCAGCACCGCGCATAGCCAATTGCTGGATTTGCCGGCTGTTGGTCGAAATCTGATCGAGGGCTGCACCCAAAGCATGTCGACTCTTGACTGTGCTGTTGACTAACCCGCATTTCTTAAAAATGACAGAATTACCATATATGACGAATACAGGATCTTCAAATTCTTATAAAGCTGTCTTTTTAAAGCAAACTACTGCCGACCAGCTTGTCCTGTTTTTTCATTATTTGACAAATCAGCAATTTTAATTTTAAATACGACTGCA
>JAAELM010000220.1 GCA_024226635.1 Oceanicoccus sp.
ATCGTAAACGGGCAGGAATTAGATTCGCAGCAGGGTGGTGCGTTAATTCAATATTACGGTGGAATTCCGGCGGGAAACTACTGGTACGACCGAGTATCCGGATTATGGGGATTGCTCGGAGGACCCAGTACCGGCCAGATTTTGCCAAATCTTAACCTTGGTGGAGATCTTCAGGCGGCTTCTTCGGGAGGCGGTACCGGTGTATTCATAAATGGTCGAGAAATACATATAAAGGAATTAGACAATTTACAGCAGATATACGGCGTTGTAATTAAAGGACGCTATTGGATGAACGCCCAGCTCATTGGTGGGTTTGAGGATGGCCCCGCGATTTTTAACCTGGGCGTCGCTGCCGGTAGCCAAAGTTCAGGCTATAACCGGAATACAATCGGCGGCGGTCTGATGAGCGATGGCAGCTGTACCGGATACCTGCATCCTGGAGGTGCTTCAGTCATGACCGGTAACTGCTAGGAGACTCTGACTACGTCTCAAAAAAAGCACATTATCAACAACTTGAATAGAGCTTGATAGATGAGTCGAGAAAAACACTTACTCCGATCAGCAATTGAAGCAATTGGCAATACACCTGTCGTTGAGCTCAGCAGGCTTACACAAAATCTCGATGGTCGTATTGTTGCGAAACTTGAATTTCTCAATCCCGGTTACTCAAAAAAGGATCGGATTGCCCGCCAGATTATTGAAGATGCGGAAAATGAAGGCTTATTAAAACCAGGTCAGCCTGTTATTGAACTTACAAGTGGCAATACTGGAACTGGTTTAGCCATTGTTTGCGCTGTTAAGGGATACCCATTTATTGCCGTGATGTCACGTGGTAATTCCATCGAACGAGCAAGAATGATGAAAGCTCTAGGGGCAGAAGTTGTTTTAGTCGACCAGCGTCCAGAATCTACCCCAGGACAGGTATCTGGCGTTGATCTGGAGTTAGTTAATGAACGCGCAATTGAGCTCGCTACCAAGCGGAATGCTTTTCGCGCTGACCAGTTTGAATTGGCTGGTAGTTGGCGTGCACATTACAAAAACACTGGACCTGAGATTCTAGAGCAAGTTGGTCAAATTGATGCTTTCTGTGACTTCGTTGGCTCTGGTGGCTCTTTTGCAGGATGTAGCAAGTTTTTTAAAGAAACAGATCC
>JAAELM010000221.1 GCA_024226635.1 Oceanicoccus sp.
ACATCAGGGTTACAGTGCAGGCAATAAAACCATAATCCACACCAAGCTCGGCATTATTGATGTCGTACACCTGCACCTTAATGTTGGCTATTCCCTCTTCACTCACAATTTGCTGCAGCATATCAATGGCGTTGGGATTATTGTCTACTGCGACTACGTTAAAGCCAAGCTGGCTCAGGTATAAGGTGTTACGTCCATTGGAACAGCCCATGTCTAAGGCATTGCATGGCTCAATAATTTTGCCCGCCTCTACCACTTCACTATGCGTAGGACTTAAGCCGTAATGAGTATTTAGGTCAGCTGTCATGGCAATTACTTAGTTTTTGAAATGAAGGCCAGTATGTTACTGCTTCTTAGGCGCAGTCAAATTAATGGGGTCGGACCGCATTTCGCGAATTAGTTATAAGGATGAGCCGTAAATAATCGGCTCGACCCCTTTTGGCTTCATGCTTTCTAGCCACCTAACGCCTCAAACAGCGGGCAGCGAAGCCGATCCGTTGCTTTGACTGGTTATAGCAAATTACCGCCACGATAGGTTCGGCTTGCGATTATGTGCAACGCAATCTCTGAGATACAAATTGATTAG
>JAAELM010000222.1 GCA_024226635.1 Oceanicoccus sp.
ATCGCCATCTCCAAAGGTGACCGTATGGATTTAGTGATGCAAAAAGCCACCGAGCTTGGTGTTACTACAATTACTCCATTAACCAGCGAGCGCACCGAAGTTAAATTAAAAGGCGAACGGCTGGAGAAAAAATTGCAGCACTGGCAGCAGATAGTGATTAGTGCCTGTGAGCAGTGCGGGCGTAACCGTATACCTGCGGTTAATGCTTTAAGCACGATGGATAATTGGATCAAGGCGGTAGAAGCTGATCGTAAATTTGTTTTACATCATCGGACTGAACAGGCATTGGACTCAACACAGGCGGCCAGCAGCACGGCCTTGTTAATTGGGCCTGAAGGTGGTTTGAGTGAGAGGGAAATTACTGCTGCTGAGCAATATAATTTTGCAGCACTGCGATTAGGGCCGAGGGTATTAAGAACTGAAACTGCGCCGCTGGCGGCGATTAGTTTATTGCAGCATACCTGGGGAGATATGTAAGCCCTACCCCCGGCTCATCAGCGGGACCATTTAACAAACCCCAAGCCTGCAGAGTAACCACTAAAAACGAGTCTCCCCATTGATTAATCCTACTTTGCACTGCTATTGCCGCCTTTGGTGCAATGAGGCCATATGTATCCCGGACAGCATAAGCATGCAGGCTGGATTCCCGCCTTCGCGGGAATGACGGGGGGTTATAAAAGGCTTAGTACTTCTTGCTGAATAAAATCGACGTTAGGGATAACCGCTTTTTCGCCGCTGACTAACACTCTTAATAATTCTGATAGCCCTGTGGTGGCCCCCTCATCCACCGAGACTTCATCGGGCATAATCCGCATCAACCTCGGTACACCTCTGGTAACAATACCGCAAAAAGGCAAACGCTGGCTGTCTACTAAACCATTTAGCACCGCTATACGTCGATCTTTGCCCTGGCTGTTGTCAGCAGACTCGCCATTAATCGTTTCAAAAGACACTAGCGGCACATCAATATTGCGCCAGTTAAAGACGCCTAAATACCAATCCGGTTTGTCGTTATCCGCTTGTGGTTCAATATAGGGAATAATTTCAGCCACGGTAACGTTGGGCAACACCAGTTGCTCGCCACTCATGGGAATTAAGAGTGTTGCCAACTCATTTGCTGTGATTGTCGACTGTATTTCTGCACTCATTACTTTGCCCTTTCATTAAATATTTTAAAGACTAAACTGTTCAGCCAAGGCTTCTGCCAACTGCTCTGGCGTGCCCTGCTTTGATACACAACCGGTACTTATAGCTGCACTGGGCATATCGGGACTAAGGCAACTATTTGGTGTTTGCGCCCAAACAGTACCACCGCAAGCCTTTGCAACACGGCAACCTATTTCACCATCGTTACACATACCACTAAAAACAATCACGCCTAAGTTCTGGCGATAAATCCGTGCCAGGTCCGCGATCACTTGATCCAGTACCGGCTGGTAGCTACCGCTCCAGGCCTTTCTGGTTTCGACAACTCGGCCCCGGGATAAAAAACGTAATTGATGATCTACCGGCACCACTAAAATATTACCGTTGACTAACTGTTGCTCGCCACTGGCCAATTGCATTGGATAATCGTGGCCCGTCACGGCACTTGTTAACAAACCATCAAAGTTGGTTTCTATATGCTGGCCATACACCATGGCAATGGGCAGTGCCTGGGGCAAGGTGGTTAAAAATCGTTTCACCGCATCGGGGCCGCCCATTGAGGCTACCAACACCCACACTTTATTAACACTACTATCAACCGGTGGCGATGAGGCTATCGCTTCTGCCGGCCTGATAACCAGCACTTCTAATTTTTCTAACAACCGCCGCTGCCAAACCTGATGATCTTTGGCTTCCTGCACGGGCGGTATATCATCGTTGACCAATAAGGGTAAGTCACTTTGGCCTAGTAATAAATCCAGGGATTGCTGGATTTGGTTATCCTCTATATCAACTAACCAGGCATCAATATCGGGTGTGGATTTATTGGTCTCTAAATACTGACCTAAGCTCGCCGTATCAAAAGAGCCCGCCAGTTCATAACTGCCTTCTGCCAACACCGCCTGCAACACATAGCGATTCAGGTCGCTGTCGGTAACCAAGCCAATACGCGGCATAATAAGCGCTGACATCAGGCAACTTACTCAGCCGTTGTATTAGTTAATGTACTGATCGCTTCCAATAAAACTGATTCCTGATACGGCTTGCCTATATAGTCATTAACGCCTAAAGACAGCGCTCGATCGCGGTGTTTCTGTCCGGTTCTGGAGGTGATCATAATAATGGGAATCTCTTTTAAGCGAGAGTTATGGCGCACACGGCTGGCAACTTCAAAACCATCCATGCGGGGCATTTCAATATCCAGCAACATGATATCGGGGATAATTTCCATTTCCTGCAACTGGGTTACCGCATCGACGCCGTCTTTTGCCAGCACTACATCCATGCCCTGACGTTCCAGCAGGCGCGAGGTTACTTTACGTACCGTTACCGAGTCATCCACCACCATCACAACGGTATTGCGATCATCGTCAACCGGCTCTTCCTGGCCGGCAATAAAGTCGCGGTACATATGGGATGCATCGGCACGAATCATTGCCAACAAATCAAGGATAACGACTACGCTACCATCACCCAGTACGGTTGCACCGGACAAACCCTGCACCATACTAAATTGTGGCCCTAAGGGTTTTACTACAATTTCTCGTGAGCCCATCAGGTGATCTACCTGTATCGCCACCGAGTGCTCAGCGCCTCTTACCAATACCACCGGCAGTGGCGCAGACTGGCCTTCCAGATTAGGCTTTTCACCGCGGTGCAGTAAGGCACCCATATAACGTAATAAATAAGGCTGGCCCGCGTATTCAAACATGGGGGCGTCAGGCTGGTAGTAGGCTTCAAGCTCAAAGGGGCTAACGCGCACAATGCCTTCAATACTATTTAAAGGAATGGCGTAAATGTCTGTGCCAACCCGGACCATCAAGGCACGGTTAACCGATACGGTAAAAGGAAGACGAACAACAAATTGGGTACCCTGCCCCAGTTTGGAATCGATATCCATGGTGCCGCCCAGCTGTTTAATTTCGCTGTGCACCACATCCATACCCACACCACGGCCGGAAATTTGTGTGATCTCTGTCGTGGTACTAAAACCGGCTTGCAATATAAATTGTAGAATTTCGTGATCGGTTAAATCGGCACTGGCTTGCATTAAGCCACGCTCAATCGCTTTGTCCTTAACTGTTTCTAAATTAATTCCGCCGCCATCATCCGATAGTGTGATTATCACTTCGCCGCCTTCGCGGGACAAACCCAAAGTGACATTACCCAGTGCTGCTTTTCCTGCTTTCTCTCGCTCTTTAGCGGATTCAATACCATGATCGACCGCGTTACGTAACATATGCTCAAGGGGTGCAACCATACGCTCCAATACTGAACGGTCTAATTCACCTTCGATATTGTCTAGTTGGAAGTTAACTTTCTTGTTCAGCTCACCACTGATCTGGCGAACAATTCTGCGCAGTCTTGGCACCATTCTGGAAAACGGAACCATTTGCGAACGCATTAAACCTTCTTGCAGTTCGGTATTGATACGAGATTGCTGGATTAATAAGGTTTCCATATCACGGGATTTATCCGCGAGGGTGCTCTTAATATC
>JAAELM010000223.1 GCA_024226635.1 Oceanicoccus sp.
ATAATAACTGTTGCAATCACTGTCTTGATAGCTGATGTAATGATGTGCTTATGTCCGGTGATGTTGAGTTTTTTGTGTAGAAGGGCGAACAGGATTATTATCTGGATTGTCGCGCTTGTAGCCGTTGCCAACGCAAGACCTCCTTCACGAAGAAACCAGATTAGGGTTAGATTGAGGACCAGGTTAAGGCCCACCATGCCAGCGCCTACCTTTACGGGAGTTAGCGTGTCCTGTATGGAGTAAAATGCCCTTATGATTACGTGAGAGGCGCAGTAGGCCCATATGCCAAGGGCGTAGAAAAAAATTACAATAGTTGTTCTGTAAGTCGATACTGCCGTAAACGCATTTCTCTCGTAAAACAGTTCAACAAGAGGTCTTCGTAGTAATATTAAGCCTATGGATGCCGGTATTCCGATAAATAGCACGATTCTTATTGCCTGGTTTAATGTGTCGGTGAAGCTTGTCCAGTCTTTACGCGCCGCGTATGTAGAAAAAAATGGGAATATGGCCGTTGCTATTGCTATCCCGAATACACCCAGGGGAAATTGAATCAGCCTGTCGCCATAATACAATACAGATGCTGCACCTGTTTCAAGTGGATATGGTATTGCCATCCCCGCGATAGAGAAGCTTTCAGCGCCGCCCGGAGGCCTGGCAAAGGCTATTGCAATAACGCTATCCAATAGTACATTTATCTGAACGACGGCCAGGCCGAAGATTATGGGCAGTATCAGGGTGCGGATGCGCTTCAGGCCGGGATGTGAAAAG
>JAAELM010000224.1 GCA_024226635.1 Oceanicoccus sp.
ATTGCAAAACAACCCTACTCTCTTATAATATTCCTGAACAAAAAGTGGCAACAGATAGTTGTTGCTACATAAATTAAGCACAGATGCTGCCATTCCATTCCCAATGGGTATTTTGGCAGAAAGGATTACACGGAACTTAAAATTTTTCTTAATTGTCAATTTGAAGACTTAACCCCAACTGCATGCAACCAGATATTGTTTATACCATTACTGATGAAGCACCAGCGCTGGCGACCGCTTCTTTTTTTCCAATCGTAAAGCATTTTGCAAAAGCCGCTGGAATTACAGTAGGTACCATGGATATTTCGCTGGCTGGCCGGATTATAGCCAATTTTCCGGACAATCTGACCACTGAGCAGAGTAAACCGGATGCCCTGACCGAGCTCGGCAAACTTGTTAAAGAACCGGCAGCCAATGTGATCAAACTGCCAAATATCAGCGCATCTATACCACAACTTAAAGCTGCTATCGCTGAATTACAGAAGCAAGACTATAACATACCGGATTATCCCGAAACTCCCCTGACGAAAGCACAAA
>JAAELM010000225.1 GCA_024226635.1 Oceanicoccus sp.
AAACAGTGGCATTACTCGGTTCATCTGGCGTTGGTAAATCAACTATTATCAACAGCCTAAAAGGGGATAAAGATCAGACTACAGCCGCTATTCGCGAAAGTGACAGTAAAGGGCGGCACACTACGACATCTAGAAGTCTGCATTGTTTACCTGGAGGTGGGCTACTGCTAGACAACCCAGGCATGAGGGAATTGCAGATTATCGATAGTGAAGAAGGAATTAAAGCAACTTTTTCAGATATCGATATCCTGGCGAGAAAATGTCGATTTAAAAATTGCCACCATACGACAGAGCCTGGTTGTGTCATTGTCGAGGAGATTAAGGCGGGTAGGCTTGGGCAGCGTCGCCTCGATAACTACCATAGGTTGCTGTCAGAACAAACGCGTAACAACGAGTCTCTTGCAGAACGGCGTTATAATGACAGGGCGTTGGGGAGGTTTTATAAGAACGCCCTAAAAAGCTCTAGGAAATTTAAATCTAGAGAATAGATACCAAGCTATTCATCTGCCGGGCATGGACGGTTATCAGGTACTGGAAGTGCTCAAGACCGATACAAAACTCAGGGACACACCGGTGGTGGCCATCACCGCCAACGCTGTAACCAAGGAAGTAAAGCACGGCAAGGCTGCTGGCTTTGTGGACTATCTCACCAAACCGATAGACATTGATCAGTTCGGTGCCATTTTGGACAGGTTGCTGGAAACAGAAGGCTGATCGCGATACGAGCAGATTCTATTTGCAAGTGAAAATAACTGGTGAATGACCACAATGCAGCACGATCCGGGGGAAACGGCGGTCACTAGAAGGTCCGCTAACTGCGTGTTCGGTGCAGGGCGGACCACCGGTTTACAGTGAAGAATAAAAAGAATAAAGGACGCCCATAAAAATAGGCGTTGAGTTGGTGGGGCAAGGTGAACACCAAAGGCGATTTATGGGTGTCCTCTATTGTGATTGTTTATTCATCCCGATCAAGATTGAGACCCAGCCGAGCAATCCCCAGAGCAGATGCATGTTGGGGAGCAGTGGCCAGGGCAGGGTGTGGATATATCCCGAGCGCAGCACGGCGAGCCAGAGTCCGGCCAGGATTGTTGTCCAATATTAAAGGTGTCCTTTATTGTTTATCTCAGTTCGCTTGACCAGGGTTGTTGTACTTGGCCGGTCGCCACCTATTTGTTATCTCAATTTGGTTACGTGGAAATCGAGGCTAGGGCAACGGACCGGTGGTGGGATGCGTAAACGGCAGATCCACGCCAATCAAGGTCGCCGCGGCCGCACACTCGGGGTGGCCCCAGCCACTGTCGCCGGTCCCGATGTCGTAGACGATGTTGTCATCCCCGGAGACTGGATTGACTCCACTCGGAACGTTATCCAGGTTAAGGTTGAATCTGGCCTTCCAGGCGATGTTGTGGTCTGCACACGAAGAGTCGCCGCTTACGCCAAGCGCTCCGACGATCTCTCCATCGGTGTCATAGAGGGCGAGGCCTCCACCGAAGACATTCACGCCCCCGCTCTTTCTCCCCACGAGTGGATCGTTGGCTTGACCATATCGCGACGAGGGGCCCGCATACACGTTTTCCGTATCCACCGGATTGCTGTGTTGCAGGCCGAAAAGGCTGTTACCCGGCTGCACCGCCGTGAACAGGTTGGCCGTAGAGAGCGCGAGCCCGGGAAGGCTGAAGGAGTTGGCAGTGCTAGCCTTCTGTGCGGCGATCGCCCGGCTGCCGGGCCACTGATCGCCACGATTAGAACCCGTGAACGCCACGCCGCAGACAATGCCGTCACGATTCACGGTTGCGATCCACATATTCAAGCCGAATCCACCGTTCGCAACACTCTGGGCCGCGGTCAGTGCGGACTGGATGGCCGTGTGACTCGGTAAGTCCATGCAGGGATTACTGTGGTGGCGGCCTCCAGCTGCGGCGGGTTGAGGTAAAGCAATCAGAGTCGTAAGAACGGCCATGATGGTACGATTTGTGTGTAAGTTCATGTTCGGACCTCCAGTGTAAAAGATAATATAGGTTAAATAATTCTAGCACGGGATCGTGCTTTTTCAATGCTGTAAGCGCGTGGCGGCGGTGAGGTCGCCACTTTACTCTGATTTATTTTGTAACGGAAATCACCTGATAAAACACGGTTTCCAGCTTAAAACCATGCGACTTTCAGACTACTAGTATACACTTTTAAAGTTTCAGAATAAAAAGCAACAAAAAAACGTCATGAAAAGTATCAGGATTCTTTACACTTTTAAAAAATGGATAATACAAGCAAGGTAACTTCTCGAAAAGTATGTGCGCTATGCGCCGTAAAATAAGAGTTAAGGTGGCTTATGCAATGACTTTCACCGAAAGGACGTCGGCGATCGAGCTACACGGACGGACGCCCTTTTGCATCCTGCAATCGAGGGCAGTGGGGTAGGACACACACAGCATTGGCGAATATCCATAACCACCACATACTTCCATTCCCCCACCCGATCTAAGAACCTTTAACGGTGGGTTATTTTCTACATCTAGATTTTCTAGGTCTCTTAAAAAATATTGCAAAGCTAACTCAAATATTTTGCTCTTTGCAATATTCAAGTTTTCCATATCTTCACGAGTTACGATTTGAAAGCGTTCTTGAAAATCAAATGCATATGTTATCACCAGATTAGATGCAAATGACTCAGGGAATGGCATCTGATTATCAGGAATATCCACTTTATCAAGACTTTCAAGGAAATCCGGTGTTCTTATATGGAGGATAAATTATAGATAATTGTTCGTTTGGAGTGCACTCTCCAATGAACTCCTTTTCCTCTGGTTTATCTTTCTTCTCAAATCCTAACACTAAAGTTCACCTTTTCTAGTTTTGCCTCACGCCTCACATCAGCCGAGCATAAGGAGCGCAAGCGACGACTGCGTCGGCTGGATGTGGTTGTTAGCATAAATTGTCAATAATTTACTCAATTTTTGGGCTCTTAGTGAAGTTGTGTAGTGTTCTCTCAGCACGCGGAAAATCTTTCCCATAAATATCAGAATACTTTATGGAAATCGTTACTTCTGTTAGTGCTTTACGCACTTTGTCACGCACTGACTCAAAGTCAGTTTGTCCTTCTGTTTTATGAAAACAAAATATCTCAATATGGCCGCCAACAGGAATGGTTCGTTGCTGAATGAAATTCACCCACTTGTATGTATACTCTCCACCGCTTGGGAAGGATGGGCTTATAAGATCCTTTAATCTTCTATAGACCTTGCCGTTTTTTATAAGCTCTAATGCATCAACGAGCATAGGACCTACACCATCGTTACTGACGGTAATGACTATTTCAGATAAATAGTTTTTATACGTAATGCTACATATTGGCCTAACAGATTTCTGATTGTGAATTTTTTGATTGCGTAACGCCAATGCACCAATAACAATTGATATCACAGATACAAATAGCGCACATACTGCAACAATTATTTCTGGCTTGGAGAGTATTTCTGAAATCATTTTATCGGCTAACCAGTAATTGAAAAGTTTCCATATATCCCTAAAACTCGCCCAGAAATCTAACAACCCATACCCGGTTTTATCTCAGTAACCTAACTGTATATACCCTTTTAGAAAAAGATTTCAGTGTAGGTCGGCAATCCCTTGCCGACAAAAGGCGGGAAATGATTCCCGCCCTATGGGATCTTGATCTGGAGACCTATAACACGCAAAAATAGGTGATATACAGAAGCCGATTATCCCCCCCAAGCTTAGCCCGCCCCAAAAAGCCGCCCGGCGCCTGCCGGCAAAAAAGGAATAAAAAACTGAACGAATCGCCAGGTAAAAACATACGGAGGAACAATACCGATACGGTCTCACCCGGCTGGCGAGAAGACGGTTTCCACGTATTGTCATCGAGTGCAGCATCCCCATCTCCTTCTGGTTCCTTGCAGGCGTGGGTACCTTATTCCCTAAAAGACTATGTCAAGTTGGGTTTTATAGTCAATAGGCAGACAAAGGTGAATCTACGCTGAGTACCCCCCCCCCCATTTAAACTGCGAGGGTTAGAAATCTGGGTAATAGGGTGGATCAGTAAATTCCGTGGCCAATAGGATTATTGGCTTCGGTTTTACCGGTTCAGTAAGGTATGTTGTGCCAGTTTCCGGTAGTAGATACCCATGGCGCCGGCGAGGTTTTCCATCAGTACCAGGCAGGATGCCGCATATGCCAGGGCCGCGGGCGCGAGCAGCCAGCGGGGAGCCAGCAGGGCCAG
>JAAELM010000226.1 GCA_024226635.1 Oceanicoccus sp.
CCACAGGCCCTGGTTTCTGCAGAATTAGGTTCAGCCATTCCCGAAGCCGGTGGCTTTTATAAATGGGTCCAGCGTGGCCTCGGAGAATTCTGGGCCTTCCAGGCTGGCTGGTGCCGCACCGTCTCCAGCTATTTGGATAACACCATATACGTGGTATTGGCAGTCTCCTACCTGGGCCTGGTATTGCCCCTGAGCGCGGTTGAAGCCTATTTATGCAAGGCGGCCATTATCCTCTTTTTTACTTATATCAACTTGCGTGGCATCAAGGAAGTAGGTTGGCTCAGCACGTTTTTCTCATTGTCGGTCATGACAGCTTTTGCATTTGTTGCTGTGGTGGGTTTTATGAACTGGGAGCAAAGCCCCTTCACGCCTTTCCATCATCCTGATAAAAGTCTTTTTGCCAGCATAGGCGCCAGCCTGGCCATTGGCATGTGGAGTTACTCCGGTTATACGTCCATGTCGACATTGGCAGCTGAAATAAAGGACAAGACCCTGATTCCAAAAGGATTACTGATACTGCTGCCCCTCAGTGCCCTGTCGTATATCTTACCCACCTTGGGGGGGCTTGCCGCCGTGGGTCAATGGGATATGTGGTCGACAGGCGGTGGCGTGTCTTATGGCAATGTCGCAGCTTTGGCGGGGGATATATTTCTGCCCGTGTTTGTCGTGGTTGCGATAATGGCCAATTTATCCATTTTTAACTCTTATATCATCTCCATTTCCCGCTGCTTCTTTTCCATGGCGGAAGACAATCTCGTCCCCAAGTCTTTAGCCAAGTTAAGCAAGAGCCACTCAGTACCGTATATTGGCGTCCTTTCCTTAGGTGTGTTTTGCCTGTTTGCCTGTACCTTCGATTTTACGATCCTGGTAACGGTATCTGTCATATTGCTGATGGTTGACTATGTGCTGGTGTGGTTGGCCGGCATCAGGCTCAGACAATATGAACCCGATATGCCAAGGCCATTCAGAATACGCGTAGGCACGCTGGGTTTTATTATGATTGTCTCTCCGGGAATCACCATTGCCGTTATTTCACTGTTTTTAAATGGTACCGATTATTTCCTGGGTGGCATGTTTGGGTTAATTTCATCACCACTTATGTACTACATTTTTAAACGCAAATATGGCGGTTTGACGATCAATGATGCCGAGAAAAACCCTGTCAATCCAAAAACAAAAATGGCCTATGGCGACTTGTATCGTATGGCGTCCATATTTGGCTTATTCGCACTGCTGGGCTTTGTTGGTGGCTATGTGTTTTTCCCGTGGTATGAAGGGGCGTGGGGGGCAGAGTATTATGCCGAGGCCTATGGTCACGTAAACGCGTTCACCCTCATGCTTGACGGCATTATTCTGACATCTTACATCTTTGCCAGTGTTGCACTGGTTTTAACAATATTTGGCCGAAAGCTTGAGCCAA
>JAAELM010000227.1 GCA_024226635.1 Oceanicoccus sp.
GGGACCCAGTACTTACGGCGTAGCCGTAAGCTAGATCCCCGCCTTCGCGGGGATGACAGTCTGCTTCGCGGGGATGACAGTTTGCTTCTCGGCAATGACGGTTTAAATAATAACAACGTAGGAGTGGTAAGTGAGTAAGTTAAATTTCTCTGGGATTGGTATGACCTCCCAGCGAACCCGCGACAGATTGGTCCAGCGCCTGTGTGACCAGGGCATTACTAACTATGAAGTGCTGGATGTTATGCGCACCACCCCCAGACATCTGTTTCTTGATGAGGCTTTGGCCCATCGCGCCTATGAAGACGCTGCCCTACCTATCGGTTTTCAGCAGACTCTTTCCCAACCTTATACCGTTGCCCGTATGACGGAGTTACTATTGGCCGCCGGCCCCCTAAAGCGGGTGCTTGAGGTGGGCACAGGTTCCGGTTTTCAAACCACGGTATTGGCTCAATTGGTTGACCGTGTCTATAGTGTTGAACGGATTAAGCCCTTACAGGAAAAAGCCCGCGAGCGTTTTCGTGTATTGGGTGCCCGCAATGTTCACCTTAAGCATGCTGACGGTGGCTTTGGCTGGCCGGAGAAGGGGCCTTTTGATGGCATCATCTCCACCGCAGCACCGGAACAGATACCGGAAGAACTGGTAGAGCAGCTAGCCATAGGAGGGAGATTAGTTATCCCGATAGGGGATAACCAAACCCAGCAGCTCACACTGGTGGAAAGAACCGAAGACAGGGTGATAACCACCGTGGTTGAGCCCGCTTTTTTTGTGCCGTTAAAGTCCGGCATCATCCGTTAGGATTTATAATGAAGCCAAGCAATAACAAACAGCGATTACTAGGGGTGTACTGTCGCGGTGTCGCCATGGGCGCCGCCGATGTCGTGCCCGGTGTTTCCGGGGGGACCGTTGCCTTTATCACCGGTATCTATGAAGAGCTACTGGACTCTATTCAGTCAGTGAACCTCAAAGCGCTGAACCTGTTGTTAAAAGAGGGGCCAATGGCGGCCTGGCGGCATATTAATGGTAACTTCCTGCTGGTACTGATGCTGGGTGTGTTGACTAGTATCGCCTCATTAGCTCGCGGCATAAGCTACCTGTTAGACAACCATCCCTTATTGGTATGGTCATTTTTCTTTGGCCTGATACTGGCCTCTTCCATCCATATGATCAAACAGATTAAGGTCTGGCAACTGACCACCGTCATTGCCATTATCGTAGGAGCGGTTACGGCCTACTGGATTGGCGAGTTAAAACCCTCTGAATTGTCCCCGGATTTGCTGATCTTCTTTGGTGCCGGTGCCATTGCCATCTGTGCGATGATCCTGCCTGGCATTTCCGGCAGCTTTATCCTGGTGTTGATGGGAATGTACGGCCATGTACTCACCGCGATTAAAGATCTGCAGCTAGTAACCATTGCTGCCTTTGCCGCTGGCTGCGGTGTTGGCCTGTTAAGCTTCTCCCGGTTACTGTCATGGTTGTTTAAGCGCTTCCACGACCTTACCCTGAGTGTGTTGACCGGCTTCCTGATCGGCTCTCTCAACCTGGTGTGGCCATGGAAGCAAACCCTAAGCTATTACCAGAATCGCCAGGGTGAGCAGCTGGCTTTAGAACAGCAAAATGTCCTGCCAGTGACTTATCAAAGCCTGGCAGGGGCCGATGCACAGACGGTTTTCTGTCTTGGTTTGATGGCTTTTGGGATGGTTTTGGTGTTTTTATTGGAGAAAATCGGCGAGCAAGAGATCAAAGCAAGCTGATTTAGTCAAAAAATTACCATTTTTTTAGATTATTTTAGAATATAAAAATAATTTATTATATTTTTTATGGATTAAAAAGAGCTAAAAAATACACAGCCTAAAATATGGGTATAGAATTTTTTTAAATAAAATCATAGTATTAAGAGTAAGACCTAATAAAGCTGATGATTAATCGACGGTAAGTCAGAGGTCGATTTGATTAAATAGTAGCCAATTTTTATGCCCGGATTATTAATAAAAAGTAGCTTTTTCATCAGCGTTTTACTGCTGTCAGGCTGCTTTGGGGGTGGCAATTATGCCCCGGTGGTCGAGCGTCAAGAGCGTGTTTCGACGGTGCCTGCAAGCCATAAAGTCAGCGCTGGAGAAACCCTTTACTCAATATCATGGCGTTATAATTTGGACTTCAGGAGGTTAGCAGCCACTAACGGTATCAGGTCTCCCTACACCATCTTTCCCAACCAGAAGATCCGCTTGCTTGATAGCACTAAAGATAACAGCCGCAGTAATAATCAGAGACAAGCCGTAACACCTGCCACTAAACCAACAAGCAAAACCACAGCCTCAAGTAACAAAACAAAAACCAGCAAACCGGCCAACACTGACGCCATCGCGTTAAACCGATCTACCCATCCTTTTCGTTGGCAGTGGCCTGCCAAAGGTAAAACTCTCCGGGGCTATAGCACCAAAAGTGCTGTTCACAAGGGTATTGATCTTCAGGGCAAGTTGGGAGAACCTGTGCATGCAGCTAACAGCGGAACAGTTGTATACGCTGGTAGCGGTTTAGTGGGTTATGGCAATTTATTGATCATTAAACACAACGAACATTACTTGAGTGCTTACGGCCACAATCGTCGGTTACTCGTAAAAGAAGGTGAGTTGGTTAAAGTGGGACAAAAAATTGCAGAATTTGGTGATACCGGAACGGATAAAGTGAAATTGCACTTTGAAATTCGTCGCGATGGTAAGCCAGTTAACCCACTTGGATTACTGCCTAAGGGGTAGGTGCCAAATAAGTACTTGGCACTGAGTTTTAAGTACAAGTCCCTATGGACTTAATACTTAAATAAGCAGTTAATCCTAACGCTGGGTTGCCACACTTTAGAGGCAAGGAGTTTTATGTGTGGCCGAGTCTTCCGAAAAAAATAAAGGTAATACCTATGGAAGTTCATACAGAAGAAAAAGTAAAAGGCGCTGACTTCGACAAGATGTTAAGTGCTGATCTTGATCTAGATGTAGAGACTCTTGAAAAGGACGCCAATGCTGTGAAAGAGCAGGCGACCAAAAAGAAGAAACCTGCCCGCAAAAAAGCGGCTACTGTTAAAACAGCCAAGGCTGAAAAGCCTGCTAAAGCTGCCAAGGCAACAAAAGCGACCAAGGCTACAAAAGCCAAGGTCACTAAAACCAAAGCTGCCGCTAAAGAACCCACCAGGAAAGCGAGCAGTGATCGTTTCCAGAAAACTCTGGATGCCACCCAGCTTTATCTCAACGAAATTGGTTTCTCTCCACTGCTGACTCCTGAAGAAGAAGTCTATTACGCCCGTATGGCGATGCGTGGTGAAGAAGCGGGCCGCAAGCGTATGATCGAAAGCAACCTGCGCCTTGTGGTTAAAATAGCGCGCCGCTATGTCAATCGCGGTCTGTCGTTATTAGATCTTATTGAAGAGGGCAACCTCGGTCTTATTCGCGCCGTTGAAAAGTTTGACCCGGAACGCGGTTTCCGTTTTTCAACGTATGCAACCTGGTGGATTCGTCAAACCATCGAACGCGCCATCATGAATCAAACGCGTACTATCCGTTTACCGATTCATGTAGTTAAAGAATTAAATGTTTATCTACGTGCCGCCCGCGAGTTAACCCAGAAGCTTGATCACGAGCCTTCTGCGGAAGAAATTGCAGAGCTATTAGATAAACCAGTGGCTGATGTAAAACGCATGCTGGGCTTAAATGAGCGCGTAGCATCGGTTGATACCCCCTTAGGTCCTGACTCTGATAAATCCCTTCTCGATACTATCCCCGATATCCATGTGTCTGATCCCGCTGAAATGCTTCAGGATGACGATATGCGGGCGAGTATTGGTGAGTGGTTGGGTGAGCTTACTGAGAAGCAGCGCGAAGTAGTAGCGCGTCGTTTTGGCCTTAGAGGTTATGAGACTAGTACGCTGGAAGAAGTGGGTCGTGAAATTGGTTTGACCCGTGAGCGTGTTCGCCAGATTCAGGTTGAAGCCTTGAAGCGTCTTCGTGATATTTTGGAGAAGCAGGGTTTAAGTAGCGAGTCCGTTTTTACCTAAGCAATATTGATGACTAAAAAAAGCTGCTCAATGAGCAGCTTTTTTTTGCCACCATTCCCCCAAAACCTCGTCATTCCCCCAAAACCTCGTCATTCCCGCAAAACCTCGTCATTCCCGCGAAGGCGGGAATCCAGCCTGCATGCTTATGCTGTTATTTCCGCTTTAGCGGAAATA
>JAAELM010000228.1 GCA_024226635.1 Oceanicoccus sp.
GCAACGATGGAAGACGGCCGTGTCAGCACGGATTATCGTGAGTTATTCAAGCGCCAGGAGCAGGTGATCCGGGAGGCGATGAGTAAAGACCGGTTCCATGGTCATAGTGGTTCGGAACGGGGATGGACGCCACCACCGAAGGGTTATGCCAGCCAGATTACGGATGGTGAAGAATAAGATCAGGCCCCTGATGAATCGCTTATTATTTCCATTAACAAAAAGGTAACTAAATATGAATTATGACCCCGACAATATATTTGCGAAAATATTACGCAATGAGATACCCTGCGATAGACTCTATGAAGATGAATATGCCCTGGCATTTAACGATATTTCTCCACAGGCACCTATTCATGCGCTCGTTATTCCCAAAGGCCAGTACCTGTCATTTGCCGATTTTTCTGCCAACGCCAGCGCGGATGAAATTGCCGGCTTTTTTCGTGTTGCACAACGTGTCGCTGATGACCTGGGTCTGCCAAAAGACGGTTTTCGGGTGATATCCAATATCGGCAGAAATGGGCATCAGGAAGTCATGCACTTCCATTTGCATTTACTGGGAGGCTGCGATCTGGGCTCCATGCTCAAAAGAGGGTTGGGTTAGCCTGTGATTGACTGGTAAGGAGGTATTGATCCTGACGGGTTAATTAGCCTGGTCCTTTTCCCTGTGCGCTAACCTCGCCATCCTGTGAGAAATGCGGGTTAACGTGACATTCATTCAATTATTCATATTGTGATCCACTCCTATTTCCACGAAGCCAAAGGGCTTATTCAGCTCGCTACGCCGATTGCTTTAACCACGCTTATTCAGGAAGCGATGGGGTTTATCGATATAGTTATGCTTGGCCGCTATGATGCAACGCAATTTGCAGCTTCTGGGCTGGGCACCTCGATCTGGCTATTTGGTTTGCTTACTATCACTGGTCTAACTATGGCCACTTCAGCGTTGATTGCAAACCGGGTGGGGGCTGAAAAAAATGAAGATGTCCGAATCCTGTTTCGCCAGAGCTTGTGGTTAGCATTGGCACTTGGCCTGATTATGCTTTTTGCTCTGCCCAGGCTGGCCCATGTGCTACCCTTAACCGGTGTCCAGCAAGCGCTTATCCCACACATTATCGACTACATTCAAATCACGGCGTTTAGCATGCCTGCACTGGCTTTTTATATGTCAATGCGCTTTTTTAGCGAAGGCATTGAGTGGCCACTTCCAATGATGCTAATCGCATTACTGATGCTCCCGCTGAATACGGTTGGCAATTATTTTTTGATCTTTGGCAATGGAGGTTTTCCGGAATTGGGGCTAAAGGGGGCTGCTATTTCCACTACCATCGGGGTCAATTTATCGGCGCTGATACTATGGCTGGTTATCCGCTACGCGAAGCCGTATCTCGCCTATCAGGCCGTCACTCGCTATTCATCACCTGACCCACAAGTTATAGGCCGTATTTTGTTGCTGAGCATGCCTATTGCGGTCTCTCTGATGCTGGAGCATGGGTTTTTTTTAGCCACTTATGTGCTTGCGGGAAAAATAAGCACACTGGCCGCTGCTGCGCACAATGTTGCAATTAATTACGCGGCGATGATGTTTGTGATTCCGCTCGGCATCGCTGGCGCTACCACCGTAAAAGTTGGCAATGCGCTAGGCAGGGGATCGTATGGACACGCTAAATTTCGGGGCTGGACAGGTATTAGTGTGGCGGCGCTTTTTATGTTTTGCTCAGCGTGCATTCTGCTAGCATTTAGCCAGCAGATCGCGCGTGTTTACACATCCGACCCAGACATAATTGTCCCCGCAGCAGGGTTACTTTTGTTCGCTGCAATGTTCCAGTTATCTGATGGTATACAGGTCTGTACTGCAGGTGCATTACGTGGTTTTCAAGATACCACTATCCCTATGCTGATTAATCTGTTTGCCTATTGGGGCATAGGTTTGCCATTGGCTGCCTATCTGGCATTTAGGCAGCACCTGGGCGCAAGTGGTTTATGGCTTGGCCTGATCAGTGGATTAACCATTGCCGCACTTTTGTTAGTCCTGCGTTTTTATCGCCTGGTTCAGCGCTCATAGGCTTTCATTCAGACAGATTTGTGAGAAATGCGGGCTAAACCAAATCTGTCAGATACCTGGCTATCAACATACCGTGGGCTTGCCGGGGATAAGCTGTTTGTTTCCCTTTGTGACACTGTAATTTATGAGGATTATTTATGTGCTACCACGCGTGCGCTGGCGACTGCTTCACCTTCGTCATTTAGTTCGATCGATTCTTTGTAAAACAAAACCTCAAGCGAGGATACCGCATAACGCAATGCGCCCGATTTAACCCGGTAGTCCGGGTTTTGTGGACCAATGACTTCTTCATCGGTTTGCAGGTGCTCTTCGCAGAGCAGGTAACCACCGGGCGCCAGACAGTCGCACAACTGGGTTATCAATGGTAAATTGACGTACCACAATACAACAATCAAATCATAGTCCGATTCAAATTGATAAGGCCGGTCAAGATCATGCTCGATCCAGTGAA
>JAAELM010000229.1 GCA_024226635.1 Oceanicoccus sp.
CCTCTTCAGGTACATCCCGTGGTGGCTTACCACCCGATGAAGCTATCACAGCAAAATCCCTGTCAAAGTAACTGTCTTCCGGCAGGTCAGCCATGATGCTTTTTTACGAGTCCAGGGGTGGCGAAGCAAGATGCCCGAGCCGAGAGCAAATAGGAAATCCGGCACACTACGCCAAGGTGCAAACATGTTAACTTGCCCGAAGCAATAATTGACAAGTCAGGGATCTCACATGTCAAAAACCTTATCCACCAAAAAAAGTAAACGTCCGGGATGTCTCCTGATAGTTATGGCACTGTTTTTTGTCACCGCATCAGGTCTTTATTTTTTGACAGCAGGTATACGCGACGCCAAACGTCTCGAACAAACACTGATCGACCGTTATGACTGGGCGAATAACTACATACCATCACCCGACGGGGCTATTCCTCCGCAACGTGTAGAAAAATTCATACGTGTGCGGCAAGCCGTGCAAACCCAATGCCTCGACTACCAGGCAGTGTTAACCGGTGTTGCCAACCTCGACAAGATTGAATCCAATCAGGACACGACTGCAAGTGAAGCCACATCCATGGGTATGGAGGGTTTCAACAGTGCCTTCAGCGCCGGGCCCAAAATGATCAGATTTTCAAACACACGCAACCAGGCGCTTGTGAATGAAGAAATGGGTATGGGTGAGTACTTATATATCTATCTGACTGTCTATGGTCGACAACTGGCCTCTGAACCGGACTCACCCTACTCGGGTATGGAAGAAGCCTATCTCAGCCCACGGGCCCGTGAGGAGTTTATCCAGATTCTGAATAATCAACTGGCGGCCCTGGAAGCTTCCGACCGGCAGACGTCCCAAACCAAATTGGCAGATGGGCTGCGAAAGGAAATTGAAACCCTGGAATCCGGTTCACAATCATCACCCTGGCCTGATGGACCTATTGGCGCGGCGCGGGAATCTTTGGCTCCTTATCAACAGGAGTTAGCTGAGCTTTATTGCCCAGGTGTCGTCAAAATAGAACTTTTACAGAAGAATCGGGGTTTTCGGTTCGGGGGTTAGCCAACACTTATTGCGGAAACCAAACACCAGGTAAATTAGGCTAACCCGCATTTGGTAAAAACCCATGCCCACGTAGGATGGGTTACCAGTTACCCACCCTGTGTAATAGCAATTACCAGAGCCGTTCACCGCCCCGAAAGAACATAAAAATACACGGCCATAACATGGAAGAAACTGCCCAGTAACACGAATATGTGGAAGATTGCATGGTTGAATCTGATTTGTTTGATACTGTATAAAATGGCGCCTGTTGTATAGGCTACACCACCGGCGATAAGCCAGTACAAACCTTCCGATGGCAAGCTGTTAACCAACGGTTTTATCGCAAACATGATGATCCAGCCCATGAAGACATACATCAGGGTGGATAAAACACTGTATCTGCCGGTATAAAACAACTTCAGAATAACCCCGCTAACGGCCATTGCCCATGAAACACCAAAAACCGTCCAGCCTACCGGACCATGCAGTGTGACGAGTGTAAAGGGTGTATAAGTGCCGGCAATGAGGATATAAATGGTTGCATGGTCAAAAACCCTGAAGCGACTTCTTAGCTTTGGATCTTTAGCGCTGTGATAGAAAGTAGAGGCTGCGTACAGCAAGATCAGGCTGGCTCCGAAAACACCAACACTGACAACATGCCAGGCATTGCCATAAAGGCTGGCGCGAACCAGCATTAAAGCCGTTGCGACAATGCTCAGAGCAAGACCAATAGCATGAGAGATGATA
>JAAELM010000230.1 GCA_024226635.1 Oceanicoccus sp.
GCGGAAATCTACAGCGCTGGATTCCCGCCTTCGCGGGAATGACGTAAGTTGTCGTGGGAGTGACAGGGTAGGGATTGAGTATAATCTACTCGTGCCCAACAATCATTCTTGTTAACATCAGGCTTGTTCTATTGTTTCTACATAAGGATCATTCTTGATCAATCCCGAATTAAAACAAGCCATTTTTAACCGCCGCATGCTGATCTGTGTGTTTACCGGTTTTAGTTCTGGTTTACCCCTTTACGTCATTATTCAATTACTGCAGGTGTGGTTGCGTGAGAATAATGCCAGCCTGGCAGAGATTGGTTTATTCGCCCTTGTGGGTATGCCCTATACCTTAAAATTTCTCTGGGCGCCGCTAATGGATAGATATACGCCGCCACTATTGGGGCGCCGCCGCGGCTGGTTGCTTCCGATGCAGCTTGCCAGCCTGCTATTGATAGGTTGCCTGGGTATGCTTGACCCCGGGTTATCTCTGGTTACAGTGGCTTATATGACTTTGGCCCTGGCTTTTTTTAGTGCCAGCCAGGATGTTGTGTTAGATGCTTTTCGACGTGAGATACTGCCGGACTCCGAGTTGGGGCTGGGCAATACTATTCATGTGCAAGCCTATCGTATAGCGGGCCTGGTGCCGGGTTCGCTGGCGTTGATACTGGCGGACTTTATGTCGTGGTCGCTGGTGTTTTGGATCGTGGCGGCTTTTATGTTGCCCGGCGTGGCTATGACCTTATGGGTGAAGGAGCCCCCTCGGGTGGAAGGGACGCCAGCCACTTTGCATTCTGCCATTGTTGAACCGTTTAAAGAATTTTTTACCCGTAAAAATCTCTCCGCAGCGCTGTTGATTCTCGCCTTTATGTTTTTCTATAAGGTGGGCGATAGTATGGCTACCGCCTTGTCGTCGGTGTTTTACCTCGACCTTGGTTTTACCAAAACTGAGATCGGTGTAGTGGCTAAAAATGCTGGCTTATGGCCAATGATTATTGGCGGCCTGCTGGGTGGAATCTGGATGATCAAGCTGGGTATTAACCGGGCGCTATGGATTTTTGGTGTGGTGCAGCTGTTGAGTATTTTAGGTTTTGCTGTTTTGGCGGAGGTGGGCGCTGACCTATGGATGCTGGCCGCGGTGATAGCTTTTGAGTATCTGGGTGTCGGTTTGGGTACTGCTGCCTTTGTGGCCTTTATTGCCCGGGAAACGGATAAGCGTTATGCGGCCACCCAGTTTGCCTTGCTGACTGCCCTGACGGCTTTGCCCAGAACCTTTGCCAATGCGGTGACGGGGGTGATTGTTGAATACTCCGGCTGGACTAATTTCTTTTTGCTCTGCGCGTTGATTGCTGTGCCGGGGATGTTACTGCTGTTTAAGGTGGCGCCCTGGAATGAGCGGTTATAAGGGTAGGAGAAGAAAGTGTGCCCCCATCCTAAGGGGGCTAGATGCTGAAGTGCTACGATCCGTATATGGAGGAATCCGCCCTCCTCACTGTCACCATTAACTATAGTTTGGCTGTAAAAAGGTAAAAAATAAATAATACCTAAGTATTAGTACCCATAAATAGTTCCAGGGACGGTGGGGTAGATAATGCCCTCAGCCAATGGAGTACGGCCAATGGATTACAGCCCCACGGTCAAGCGCAATAAATAGCGGCTTTCATAGTCGTTAATGCGATGAAACTCGCTATAGTCCTGATCAAAGACATTTTGGCCGATCAGTTCGATTAATACCTCGTTACCTCCAGCCCTTAGCCGCTTGGCCAGGCGGGCATCCACCCGAACATAGTCGTCAGAGGGGTCTCCCTGCTCCCACTCAGTTTCGTCCTGGTAGTAGATCATCACACTGGCTTCCAGACCTGATGCAAAGAAGTAGGCGGTGGTCAGGCTGGTCATTTCTGCCGGGGCTATATCGTCCCAGCTATTGATGCGCAGCCTGCCAGTGTCATAGATTTGCCGGAGCCATAAGCCCTCGTGGTCGGTATAGCTGTACTGGAAGTTAACTAGCCAGTGTTGGTCCGGTTGGTATTTGATTTGCGTTTCAATACCCTCGGCATTGACCCAGGCTGAATTAGTGCGCAGGGTAAAGTCACCATTCAGGTCGGTAAAATCAAAGTAGGAGTCGGTATCCATATTGGTGTATTTCACCAGGTCGCGACTTTTTTCTTTGAACAGTTTGATTTCCAATGTCAGTGCTTGGTCAAGCAGGTTACCGTAATAACTGATTTCCTGGCTTTCAAATTTTTCGGTATCCAGGTCGTCCGGTGCGACAGTGTCTACATCCAGGGGATAACCGGCTTCGGTAACGCCGCTTTGCTGATTGGCTTCATACAGCCCTGGCGAGCGTTCGCCATCATTATAGGCAAAGCGCAGGCTGTGGTTTGGGTTGATTTTGTAGTTGGCCGAGAGACGATAGGAGGCGTAATCATCGACGATTTTATTGTACTCGATGATCACACCGGCGTTAAAGGTCCAGTGGTCTGTGGCTTTGGTTTCAATATTGGTAAAGAGTCGCTGTGAACTTTCTTCTACGTCAACAGCATCAATAAACTGTCGCTCACTTTTCATGCGGTCATAGCGGCTGGCCAGTCCCAGCATATAGCGTGTGCTGCCGCCGATATCACCTTTGTAGCGAAACTCCAGATCGCTGCGTTCGGCGTAGCTATCGTAAAGACCATAGAGAACTTCAAAATCATCAAGACCGGGGAATTGGTCCGGCACATCACTGGGTCTTACACCCAGAAGATCAGAAAATAACCCCAGGTTTTCCGGTGCATCGATATTGGCGCGGTTATAGTAGAACAAGAGTTCAAAGCTATCCTGATTGGCCAGACGTCTCTCCCAGCCTGTAAACAGGTAGAAGCTTTCATAATCCCACTTGATAATATCCTGGACGCTAATAGAGCGGCCACTGTCAGCCATATCAATATTGCTATCGCTATAGCCTGCTTGAGCGTCAATAGAGTCATACAGCGTCGGTGTGATGATAGACCGCAGGTTGATATAGCTGGTCTCAGTATTATCATCGAATTCATTGCCATCGATTGTGGGAAAACCACTGTTATAATCATAACCGCCATTGATTTTGTAAGAGAAGCCATCCTCGATACCACTGTAAGCCGCCGATATATTTTGCGTGTTCCAGTCACCGGCTACTGCCCGCACTCGCCAGCCTTTGACGGCGATGGGAGCCTTGGTAATAATATTGACGGAGGCGGTGGTGGCATTGGCACCGTCAGCGGGAGCATTGGCACCACGTATCACTTCGATATAGTCAATATCGTCCAGTTCTATACCCAGCGTTGACCAAAGCACGGCATTTTCTGAAGGCTCATAAACCGAGCGGCCATCAATTTTTACTTCCATCCGATAGGAATATTCCTGGGGAAAACCGTGATAATTAATCGCCGGGCGACCGTAGTGGGGCATATAAACCTGAAAGCCAGGTATTAATCGAAACAAATCAACAATTTCTACCGCAGCGGAGGCATCGATCATTTGGCGGTCGATAATAGTGACCGAAGTGGGTGCCTCGGCGATGGTCTGGGGAAAATGACTGGCACCGGTGATCATGGGGATATCACCAAACATATCTTCTTCTGTCACCAGATTGTTATCGGCTAATGTGCTTAGAGGCAAGCTTAGTGTTAAAGCTATTACTGGAAGCAGGCTATTTCTTGTAGCTGCTGCTTTCCCATTTATACGGTGTTGAGCCATAGGAGGGGCCGTCCTTTTTATTATGGAGTTGCTTATCACTTACCGTGATGATTGCTGATTATAGTGCAGCCCCATACTTTTTGCCTAACAACTTTACTATGTGAGTAGCAGCTTATAGATTGTTAATCGTTATTTTTATATTTTCAATCAGTGTGGTTGTACGGTTAGAGGCTGAATCTGCCTTTAATGTAACGTGTAAGGTATTAATCGCTGTGGTGACTTCCTCGGTGCCAAATATTCCTGAAAGCCCCTGCATTTCATGAATGATTTCTGCAGCGGCCTGCCGCTTTTTTTCGGTGATGGCTTGTTCGAGTTTTTGTAGCAGGCGGTTAAGCTCTTGTTGCAAAGTTTCTTTGGAGGCGACAGATTGCATCAGTCCGGATGTTTGTTTGTTATCTTCCAGGGTATTTTTTATTGGAGTTCTACCCACAAGCTCAGTGATCGTGGCAATCAGTTGCTGTTCGTCCAGTGGCTTAAATAAAATGTCAGCGGCACCGGCCTGCATCAGGGTCTGGCGTTCGTTGTCCATAATGTTGGCCGTTAGCCCGATGATGGGTATCCCTTCGTCACCGGCCAGTTCAGAAATTTGAGCCGTGGCTGTAATGCCATCCATCACTGGCATATGAATATCCATTAACACAATATCAACGGCATGTTGTTGGAATTGCACAATAGCCTGTTCGCCGTTATCAGCGGTAATGACATGGGCTCCCAGTAATTCCAGTATTGATTTAATGAGTTGCTGATTGTAAGGGTTATCTTCTGCAATCAATATGTTCAGGTCTTTGAGGTGCTGGATGACGGTATTGTGTTTGTCATCGGCTAATGGTTTTTCACCACACTTGTTATAAGAGGTGCTCTCTGGTTTTGTGTTAGGGGTGTTGTTACTTTTAGCCAGTGGCAACTCGACGTAAAAAGTACTGCCTTTATTGGGCTCGCTGCTGATATGGATGCTGCCGTTCATTAATTCCAGCAGTTGCTTGCAAATAACCAGGCCCAAACCGGTGCCACCAAAGCGCCGGGTAATAGAATCATCTGCCTGTGAAAAAGGTTGGAATAAACGATTCTGGCTTTCACTGTCTATGCCAATACCGGAGTCCTTGACCTGTAAAGACAGGCGTGTTTTTTCCTTGCTGTCTTTAATCACTGATATATGCAGTATGACTTCACCCTGGTCAGTAAATTTAATGGCATTACTCAGGAGGTTGTTGATCACCTGCTTAATGCGGGTAGGGTCGCCTTGTAATTGCACAGGTACATCGGGATCAATAATCAGTACTAATTCCAGTGATTTACTGTGGGCCTGGTAAGCTTGCATGGCGACCAGGCTTTCCATGGCTTCGCGTAAATCAAAATCAATGATTTCAATGGGCAGTGCTTGTTCCTGCAGTTTTGAAAAATCCAGGATGCTGTCAATAGTTCCCATTAGTAATTCTGAAGCGGCAATAATATTTTCGCTGTATTGGGTCTGTGTTTCATCCATATCCGATTGATGAAGCAAGCGAGAAAAACCGGTCACTGCGGTTAGTGGCGTGCGTAACTCATGGCTCATTCTGGCCAGGAATTGGTCTTTGGCGGCCATGGCCGACATAAGGTCTTGTTGGGCTTGCTCTAGGTCGGTGTTTTTGTCAGTAATATTTTTTAGCGCCAGGGTCAACTGTCGAGTGGCATTCTTTACTTTTTGTTCCAGTTGCTCCTGCGAGGTAGCTACTGCAGTGGCCAAACTATTAATCCCTTTTGCCAGTGCCCGGGTTTCGATGGGGCCGGCTTCCTCGGCATGGCTTTCATAGTTGCCTTTACCAAGGTCCTTTACTGTTTTCTCCAACGAGAGTATAGGGGCTGAAATACTACGGCCGATTCTCAAAGCCAATATCGAAACAATAACAACCACACCGAGGGTAACTGAACCGATAATATAGATATTGCTACGCACCTGGGCAAATAGCGCTTCTCGACTGATGGCCAAAACAACCCAGCCGTAGTGTTCAGGCGCTACATTTTCTTCCCCTTGCTCTTGCGAGCCAAAGTCAGAAAAATCCCGGGTGCTGCCGATAATAGGTTTACAGATATGCAAATAGTCATTGCTATCAAAGCTGCCTTGCTGGATGCATGGCTTGATATAGGCTGCATTCATTAGCTGTTTGTCACCGGTAACGGCAATAAGACGATTGCTGCTATTGATAAAGCCAACACCGGCAAGGGAGGGTAAGCGTAAAGCGCTACGGCCAAGGCTTTCCAGTGTGGCCCGGTCTTCCGCATACATACTTAGCTCGGCGGTTGAGGCCATAAAGATGGCGGTAGATTCTCCAGAATCAGCCAGTGAGCGATTAAGCATATCGGTTGATGTCGACAGGCTGGAGAATGATAGAGCAGCGGCAACAATAAGGATTGGCGCTATTGAAATAATCAACAGGCGACTGCGGATGCCGGAGAATTTTTGTCTCAGGTTCATTGCTCAGCCGCCTCCCTGTTTTGCAATCGCTGCTGGTATTCGTCAGCTTTTCGAAGCTGAATACGCAATGACCGGCCCACTGCGCGATTCAGGGAAACAGAGAACGGCGTACTCTGGTCACTGTCGGTTTTCTGTTGCAATTGCAGGGCTATGGAATCAGCTACATCTTCAAGGGAAGTAAATACCGAGGCCAGTGCGCCGGCATCGACATATTTCTGTGAGTAGGCGATTAAAGGTTTACGGTAGCGATAGCTGAGTGGCAGTGTCCACTTTGCTGCCAGCTGGTTGATATGTTTTCTGTCAGGTAGCACGACAAAGAAGTCACTGCCACGCATCACCGGTTCGATAACTTTTATCGGGTTGCTATTGGGCTCAAGCTGGGCAATATTAATACGAAGTCCATTGCTTGCCGCCTTGGCTTTGATGGTGGGTATTTGTGATTTATTGGATGGCCCAACTAATACGCCGATGGTCTTGGCGTTGGGAACCAGTTCTAAACCCAATGCAATAAAGCGCGATATAGGCTGGTCAATAAATAGTGGGGTAATCTGTTTAGCCAATGCCTGTTCGCTACTGCCAAAGTTATCTTGGGCTAATTGCGCAAAACTGGAATGGGTGATTAGCGCATTGGTTACTGGCCTATTGGGAAATTGCTGATAGCTAAAGGCTGCCGCTTTGGTGCCAATGGAGACTACCTGGCTATCGGCGTTGCTTATAGCTGAAGTGTGTCCGGCTTTTTTAGCTTTGTTAACGTCAGCTTCGTTAACTTCAACCTTGTTAACTTCAACCTCATTAACTTCAACCTCACTAACTTCAACAATGGTCGCATCAATCTCGTGGCCAGAAAGTTTTAATGACTGTTGGGCAGAGTCGATAATTTTTTTATAGATACCCTCATTTTTAACCACTACAAAGGTGATATGAGTACTGTCGGCGTAGGCCAATAGCGGCGCACACAAAGCCAGCACCGCTAGTAATAGCGGTGTGGCCAGTGCCTGCATAATAGTTAGGCCAACCTTTGGCATTTGTATTTCATGATCTTATAAAATGTAACAAACTTAATTGAAATTAATTAGCCCAAGCTTTTGGGCCAGTAAACCTATCTGTGTTCTGTTCTTTAAATCCAGTGCACGTAAAATGGCGCTGACATGAACCTTAACGGTGTTGTCAGATAGTTCTTTTTCCCGAGCAATGACTTTGTTGGATTTGCCCTGGGCTATCATCCGTAAAATATCCAGCTGTCGGTCAGTGAGTACCTTGAGCACTATTTCTAAATTCAGGTCTGGCAGTTCTCCAGACTCAGGTGAAATCGAAGTTTCAACTTTTTTGCTAAGTGCACTCGGTAAAAACACATCTCCAATGATCACTTTTTCTATGGCATCTATCACCTTTTCCATAGCCTCGCCTTTATTCACAAAAGCCTTGGCTCCCAAATCTATGCATTGCTGCATATGCTGCTGATTGTCAGTGGCAGATAGAACAACCACCGGCAGGCTCGGTCTCTGTTTGCACAGCTTTTGGAGAAAAACAAAGGCGGTTTCACCGGGAATAAACAGGTCCACAATGGCCACATCAAATTCCTTTTGCTTGACCGCAGAGAGAGCAGTTTCGCCACTGCTGGCTTCAACACAATCCAGTATTGAATATTGTCGATGTAATAAATCCCTTAAGGCAGCTCGAATCAGTTGATGATCATCAACAATTAGTACTCGCATAGTGCACTCGTAGTTGGCTAATAATTGGCTAATAACGGTTTTATTAGCCTGAGTTATTGTCTAATGAATGGGGGAGTACACCAATACTCCTAAAGTATTAGTGACCTTGGCCATTGTTGGCAGTTTATACCAGTGAGAGGGATACAAAATGGCTTAATGCAATGCCGAAACAGCTTCCTTTTCAATCATTAATATCTCTTCACTGATATTAATCACTGCATCGGGAGATGTTTCCTGTTCGCAGCCCTCATGCTCAAAACGCACGCCAAAGCGATATCCAGTCAGTGTTTGAGCGCGATTGCAAACCAGGCCATTAACCTCGGCGAGGGTGGAGTCGTCGGTGCGAATCAGTAATGAAAGGATATCGCCAATGGCGAAGTTATGGGTGGTTTCAAGGCCAATGCCAAAACGATTGAAATCAACTGTACTGATATGGCCTTTTTCCCAGTCGCTATCATGGCGCAGGGACTTGATCAGTACTTTGATATGGCTGGCAGGGTAGCGCGAATGGTGCCGGCGCTCTGTGGTCCTGGTCATATTGTTGTTCCCGTGTGTACGGATATTGGCCAATACTCTACCATAATTTAAGCCGCTGGGCAGCGGCGGGAGCATGGGCTCTGTGCATCTGGCCCATATGGAGTATTATTCCTACTGAGTATAACTTTGAGTAATGAGTCTTTATGAGCGACGACAACAATGATTTGGTTAAACATCCGATCAAAATAGGGCCGTGGCAGCGTCAATCGCAAACCTCTGTGTATGACAACCCGTGGATTGCCTTAACCCATGAAGAGGTGATTACTCCGTCAGGTTCATCGGGTATTTATGGCAAGGTTCATTTTAAAAACCGGGCCATTGGTATTATCCCCCTGGATGAAAATAATCATACGGTACTGGTGGGCCAGTATCGTTATGCCCTGGATGAATACAGCTGGGAAATTCCCATGGGTGGTGGCTCACTGGAGCAAGAACCCCTGGACTGCGCCCAGCGAGAACTGCGGGAAGAAACCGGTTTGCACGGCGGCGATTGGCAGCAGCTATTTAAGCTGCATACATCCAATTCGGTAACGGATGAACAGGGCTATGTTTTTTTGGCCCGTAATTTACAGCAGGGAGAGCAGGCATTGGAAGATACAGAAAGTGACCTGGTAGTAAAACACCTGCCTTTTAGTGAGGCCATTGCCATGCTGGAGCGAGGTGAAATTACCGATGTGATTTCTATTGCCGGCTTATTAGCGGTAGAAAAAATCCTGCGATAGCTATTCCAAAGATCCACCGTCATTCCCAAAGAAACGTCATTCCCGCCTGCGCGGGAATGACGGATTATTTGTATTGGACCTTGCTGATATAAAGTTCCCGCTCACCGTCAGGGGTCTTAAATACAATCTCATCACCAACAGATTTACCTAGCAAAGCCTTGGCCATTGGCGAATCCATACTGAGTTTTCCCAAACTAAGATCAAACTCATCTGGCCCAACAATCCGGTAAGTGTTTTCACTGCCGTCTTCTTCTTCCACGGTTACCCGGGCACCAAAGTAAATTTTATTTTGGTTGTCGGGAATACGGTCAACAACTTCCAGTTTATCCAGCCGCCTGGTAAGAAAACCGACCCGGCTATCAATCTCCCTTAGCCTTCTTTTACCATAGATATAGTCGCCGTTTTCTGAGCGGTCACCATTTTTTGCCGCCTCGCTAACGACAGCGGTTACTTGGGGGCGTTCGACTTTCCACAGTTGATAAACCTCATCGCGCAGGGCTTTCTCACCTTCGGGGGTGATATAAAATGATCCTGGTTTGCGGGGTGGACGGTAGCGGCCCATAGCGGTTCAGTCTTCCTCATACAGGTAGAGCAGAGTATTATAGCGGTTGTTATCGTGAAAACGAGCTTATATAACGAGGTTGGCAGTGCGCTATTTCCTGATTCTATGTTTGGCCTATTTACCCTCAGCCTTGGTGGCGCTGGAATTGACCGGGCCACTGCAGCAGGGTGGCCTGGTCATTGGCCGTGTAGAAGCGGGCAGTCGTGTGTTTTTGGACCGGCAGCCGGTTAAGGTGAGTGAGCAGGGTGTATTTGCCATAGGCTTTGGTCGCGACGCTAAGGCCGCAGCACAATTAACGGTAGAAAAGACCAATGGTGAAACCGTTTCCCAAAAACTGACCATTGCCGCCCGCGACTATAAGATCCAGCGTGTTGAAGGTATTGCCAAAAAAATTATGAGCCCCAGTGCGGCCAATATTAAACGCAGCCGTGAAGAGGCGGCCCAGGTCAGGGCGGCCAGGGCACAGTTAATTGACCGTATGGATTTTGCCGGTGAGTTCCAATGGCCGTTGCTAGGCCCCATTACAGGGATTTATGGTAGCCAGCGATTTTATAATGGCGAGCCTAATCGGCCCCATTATGGTATTGATGTCGCCGCACCAACGGGTACTCCCGTTTCTACGCCGGCGCCGGGGGTGGTGACTTTGGCGCATCAGGATATGTTCTTCTCAGGCGGAACTATTATAATAGATCACGGCTATGGCGTTTCTTCTACCATGATTCACCTCAGCAAGGTGATTGCCAAAGTCGGTGATGAAGTCGCACCCGGCGATATTGTGGCTGAAGTTGGGGCAGGAGGCCGGGCTACAGGGCCGCATTTGGATTGGCGTATGAACTGGATGAAACAGCGAATAGATCCACAATTGATGGTTCCTCCTATGCCTCAGTAATCAATGCCTCAGTAATCAATACCAAAGCAATCAACAAACAGAGATATTTATGATCGACAAAAAACTACTCAGCATTCTGGTTTGCCCAGTGAGCAAAGCCCCCCTTGATTATGACGAGGAAAACCAGGAGTTGGTGTGCAAAGCCAGTGGCCTGGCTTACCCCATTCGAGATGGTATTCCGGTGATGTTAGAGGTAGAAGCCCGCCGGCTCACTACCGAAGAGAAATTGGGCTAAGTTAGTTATTGCCAGTTTTTTGGTGAAACTGCCTTAAATGCCTGTTTGAATTCGGTCTTTTCCCTGCTTTCCTATATACTTACCCGCTTTGTTTGCGCTGCCAGATGGTGCGCTAAAATAGCCATTTATGGTATTGGTCTATTTAGCTTTTTACTGGCAGCTTGTTACTAGCAGCTTCTTACCAGGGTACGACATGAAAAGTTCTGAAATCCGCGAAGCCTTCCTTAGCTACTTCGAGCAAAAGGGCCACACCCGTGTTGCCAGTAGCTCTTTGGTGCCAGGCAACGATCCCACTTTACTCTTTACCAATGCGGGTATGGTTCAATTTAAAGATGTCTTTACCGGGCAAGACCAACGCTCTTATACGCGTGCTACCAGTTCCCAGCGCTGTGTCCGTGCTGGCGGCAAACACAATGATTTGGAAAATGTAGGCTACACCGCCAGGCACCACACCTTCTTTGAAATGTTAGGTAACTTCAGCTTTGGCGACTATTTCAAACGCGACGCCATCAGCTTTGCCTGGGAGTTTCTAACGGGAGAGCAGTGGCTGAATATTCCCACCGACAAATTGACCGTTACCGTCTATGCCGACGATGATGAAGCCTACGATATCTGGAAAGATGAAATGGGCGTGCCCGCCGCGCGTATTATCCGTATTGGCGATAATAAAGGCGCCAAATACGCCTCGGATAATTTCTGGTCCATGGGCGATACCGGCCCCTGCGGCCCCTGCACTGAAATCTTCTATGACCACGGCGAAGAGATTGCCGGTGGCCCTCCGGGTTCTCCCGATGAAGACGGCGACCGTTTTATCGAGATCTGGAATAACGTCTTTATGCAATTTAATCGCTCCGCCGATGGCACCATGGCGGATTTACCGGCTCCCTCGGTTGATACGGGTATGGGCTTGGAGCGTATCGCAGCGGTTATGCAGGATGTGCACAGCAACTATGAAATTGATTTATTCCAAAATCTGCTGAATGCCGCGGGCAACGTATTGGGTATAAGTGATACCACCCACACCTCACTGCGCGTGATTGCTGACCATATTCGCTCCTGTGCCTTTTTAATTGTTGATGGTGTACTGCCCTCCAATGAAGGTCGCGGCTATGTACTGCGCCGGATTATTCGTCGCGCTGTTCGTCACGGTAATAAACTGGGTGCAACGGATGCCTTCTTCTATAGACTAGTGGCCCCTCTTGCGGCAGAAATGGGTGAAGCTTATCCGGAATTAAATAAGCTTCAGGCTCAGTTAGAAAAAGTTTTGCTGACGGAAGAGCAACAGTTTGCCAAAACCCTCGACCAGGGTATGAAAATTTTAGAAGCAGACCTTGCTCAACTTAAAGGTACAGAAATCCCCGGCGAAACCATCTTTAGACTCTATGATACCTATGGCTTCCCCGTTGACCTGACCGGTGATATTGCCCGTGAGCGCAACCTCACCCTTGATGAAGCGGGTTTTGAAAAAGCCATGGAAGCCCAGCGCCAGCGTGCGCGTAGTGCCAGCAACTTCAAAATGGATTTAGCCGAAGGGGTAAATATTGAAGGCACTACAGCCTTTACCGGCTATCAGGATTTATCAGGCCAGTGTGAAATAACTGCGCTGTTAAAAGACGGCGAATTAGTAACGACCTTAGCCGAAGGAGAGCAGGGCGTTGTAGTCTTTGCCAGCACCCCTTTCTATGGTGAGTCCGGTGGTCAAGCCGGAGACAGCGGTCTTATCACCAATGCTTCGGCCCGCTTTGAAGTATCAGACACTACCAAGAGCGGTGATAACCACCTTCACCACGGTGTGCTGACTCAGGGCAGCCTGTCCGTTGGCGATCGCCTTGATGCAACCGTTGATAGCACCATCCGGCAATCTACCGCATTAAATCATTCCGCTACGCACCTTTTGCATGCCGCCCTTAGGGAAATTCTGGGTGATCATGTGGTGCAAAAGGGCTCTCTGGTTGATGCGCAAAAACTGCGTTTTGATTTTTCCCACTTTGAGGGCGTAACCGCAGAACAATTGGCCGAGATAGAGAATCGGGTCAATGACCAAATTCGCGCTAATACGGCGGTAGCAACCACCGTCAC
>JAAELM010000231.1 GCA_024226635.1 Oceanicoccus sp.
CTAATAATGGTGGTATTGTGTTTGGTGATTTAGCTTTTACAACCGATGATATCGTACAGTTTTATGCCGCGGGCTATGATCAGTATGGCAATTTTATAAGCGATGTTTCAGTAGACTGGTCCACATTGGGCGGTCTTGAGAGTGCGACAGGATCAGGTACAAGTTTTAGCTTTAGTCCTTCACTTGGCGGTGGAGTAACGGGTACGGTACAGGCCGATCATGCAACTGTGACAGATGATGCAACCGGTACGTTGACAGTTAACAACGGTATATTAGCAGAATTAAAAATACAGACTGAGAATAGCGCCAACGGCCATATATTAGGCGATACAAGTTTAACCTTTGATCAGAGTTTAACTCTATATTCCTGGGGCTATGACGCGGACGGTAATTCACTGGGATTAGAATCTAGTATCTGGACACTAAACAGCCTTTCGGGCAGTTTAAGCGGCAGCAACCCGGCTACCAGCCGTACTTACAGTCCCCAGGGCGCCAGTACAGGTTCCATCAGCGCTGCATCCAATGCCAATGGCGATATATCGGATAATTCAGGCAGTATCAGTACAACTGCAGGGAATCTGAACTATGTTACAATTCGCACAGAGGCTAATAATGGTGGTATTGTGTTTGGTGATTTAGCTTTTACAACCGATGATATCGTACAGTTTTATGCCGCGGGCTATGATCAGTATGGCAATTTTATAAGCGATGTTTCAGTAGACTGGTCCACATTGGGCGGTCTTGAGA
>JAAELM010000232.1 GCA_024226635.1 Oceanicoccus sp.
CCGAGCAGGACGGGCGTGCCGTGATCTTTGCCAGTCTGGTGGGTCTGGCAAAGGGCTACTCAGCCGTGCGCCCGGCACTTCTGGAAGCCCTGTGTAATCTGCTCAACCAGGGAGTTGTTCCGGTAATCCCGTCTCTTGGTTCAGTAGGCGCCTCCGGCGATTTGACACCCTTGTCCTACTTGGCAGCGGTACTGATCGGCGAACGGGAGGCATATTATGACGGTCAAATATTGCCAGCGGCAGAAGCCTTGCAGCGTGCCGGACTGAAGACCTATCAATTCGTACCCAAGGAGTCCCTGGCCATCATGAACGGCACGGCGGTGATGACAGCCCTGGGTGCCGTCAGTGTGATGCGCCTTAAGCGCACCCTTTCGATAAGCGAAAGAGCCACCGCACTGGCTGCAGAAGTTCTTTACGGGCGTTCCCAGGCTTTTCACCCCACCGCTCATGAGCTTAAACACCATCCCGGGCAAATTACTTCCGCCGCAGCTATTCGGGCCGCTTTTGAAGGCAGCCGTATGATCGACAGCGGCAAGGCCGAGGATCGTATTATCCAGGATCCGTATTCGATTCGGTGCGCGCCCCACGTCATCGGCGCGGCGCGGGATGCCCTGGTGTGGGGCCAAGAGATCCTGGAACGCGAATTAAACAGTGTCAACGACAATCCCATCGTGGATCCTGTAAATAGTGAAACCATCTTTGCCGGCAACTTTTACGGCGGGCATATAGCCTTGGCCATGGATCTTCTAAAGACCGCCTCTGCCTCTGTGGCCGATCTGGCCGACTGCCAATACGCTCTGCTGGTAGATTCCCGTCTTAACACCGGACTGCCGGAAACATTAGTGGCCTACCAGGGTTGTGGACTTAAGGCCCTACAGTTGACCAGCAGCGCCCTGACCGCGCGGGCGGTGCAACGTTCTGCACCCGATACGGTTCTATCCAGATCCACCGAGGCTCACAACCAGGACAAAGTCAGCATGGGGCTCAATGCCGCACTTAACGCGGCCGAAGTGACCACCCTTTTCCAGCAGGTGCTGGCTGTTGAGTTGATCGCGCTGTCCAATGCAGCCCGATTGCGCGACGAGAGGAAACTATCACCATCTGGCAGGCAACTGCTTGAACAGATTCAAACCTATTCTCCCGTTCTGGAGCATGACCGTCGGTTGGACAGGGATATTGAAAGGTTGACCCAGGCGATAGATGGGGGACTGCTTACGGCCAAAGACGAGCAAGCCGGGAAAATTTAGTCAGAGGGCGATAAAAACGGATATCGTTCTGTCTACGATCGGAGGTGGCACTCTACCTGTCCAGTGGTCCTGCAAGGTTCAGAAATATCGGTGACATCGACCTTCTCTTTTGTGCAGTTAAATACGACTATTAGGCCGTCTAATCTTTCTTATGTTTTTGGAAGCAAATGAATAAGAAAGTTACACTTTATTTTGTGGTTTATATCATACCGGCTCTAATCATTCTGGTAGCCTGCAGTTCACTTCCCAAATTCCCGGTTGAAGGAGAGTTTCTGAGAGGAAAAATTAGTACCACAGTGGATTCAAAGATAGCCCAATATTATCTTGAGAGTTATCTTCAAGGTAAAAATAATGATCCAGTTCTAGATAAAAGAACTGATAAGCTCTATGCACGACAAAAAGAGGTTATTCCACCACGCGAAGAACTTAAAATTATATCTAAAGAATATTCACCAGATTTTGCCGCTCTATTTTTGGCAGATCGTCTATGGACTATTGAAGATAGTAAAAGAATTCAAAACTATTTTAATCACTTACTGAAAAATGAAGATCTAACACCAACTACTTTAGATAGCAGGAATAACCCATACATGGTGTTATTTGTTCCCGGCTGGGATTATGTTGAAAATGGCCACTTAACGGGCGCCGATTTCGCCGAACCACGTAGATTAATCACAAAATTGGGAATTGAAAACCACCTGGTTGAAATACCACCTCATGGATCAGTGGAGGAAAATGCAGATTATCTTGCCAATGAACTTGTTAAACTTAGTCAATCAGAGAATAATATTATTATTGTGGGAGCAAGCTCGGCTGGCCCTGCAATTTATTTGAGCCTTGCTGAAAAAATTAAAGAAATTCAACCAACCAACATCAAGGCCTGGGTTAATTTGGGTGGAATCCTTAGAGAAAGTCCCCTGATCGATCACTATCAGGAATGGCCTCAAAGCTGGTTGTTCAATATTGCTGTTTGGTATAAAGGGTGGGACAAAGAAAAAATACTCAGTATGTCAGCAAAGAACAGTCGAAATAGATTTGAAAGACTAAGTGGTGTAACAAAAACATTATTGTATTAAATTATTTAGGTCTCTCCTTATCAGGACAACTAAGCAAATACTCTAAAGATAAGTATCCATTTTTAATTTCAGAAGGACCAAACGATGGATTAGCGTTGTTATCAGATATTCTTGCACCGAACAGTCTCACAATTATTGCATTAGGTAGTGACCATTTTTTCGCAGAAGATCCTAGAATTAACGATAAGACCATTGCATTTTTAAAAGTCGCTATTTCAAACTTAGAAGAAAACATAGCAATGCCATCAACTCGGACAACTAAAAGCAGCGCGGCTTCCACAGCGCACCAGCCAACCCACTTTTAGCCGCCGGTTATGGGAAGCGTGTGTGTTTATCATGTCACAGAGTTATTGGTGTACGAGTCCCCTCCCTATCCCGATTATGCGCTCTTATCAGTATGAAATGCAGGGTGTCTTGTGCATATAGGTATCTTC
>JAAELM010000233.1 GCA_024226635.1 Oceanicoccus sp.
GCAAGCTACCCAACACCATATCAGCATGTTGCAGTTCCCACTCTCTAACGGCTCGGGCTGAATCAAAATTCGACGTTGCTAGCGGTTCTTCCCACCCGCCAGGCAACACCCAGCCCGTCGCTGTTGATGGGTAAACCTGTGCCATCACATGCGTTGAAAGTAGTAAACAGAAGATCCCTGCCTGGCGTAACCAACACATCTTTCACCTCTGCTGTTATCAATTTCGTCTTAATAAAGACTAGACGAACAAGCTATAACATGTTGGTTTATTAGAGCAAAAGTCACAAATAGCAGATATATCAGGTAGGGTGAGGCGTTACCGCCTCATCCCTCCTACAGAACCGTACGTACGGACCTCGTATACGGCTCCTGCATACTTCATATCACCATGATTGGAGACACAACGATAATCCGAGGATCTTATATTGTGCGCTATGTGGGGGCAGTTTGTTTTCAACATTGCTGGTTACTTTCATTGTAGGATTTGGCGTTCTAGCACAGAGGCAATCTACCAAACCTAACTGCAATTACTTCCCTTATACAACCTGACTAACCAGACTTCACTATTCCTAGTGCACCAGTTCGACTTGTCCCGTTGTTCAGACGGCTTGTGTATCAATGATAAATACTCACTACTCATCAAAGTCTTAAAGTATGCTTCCCCCCTTCGCAACTTGCCATGCTTTTGGCGATGGCTCGCTCCTTTACACGTATTGGCAAAGGTCGGCTTGGTTTTATCCTCCACACCATTACTGGCTTTCACTGGCCTAGCCTTACTCACTACTACGGGTTCATCTGCCACCTCGCACCAACGTGCATCTTGAGTCACCTCTTGATGGACGCTTCCGGCGTTTGCCCGGATATGGTGTCAGGCTTCCCCAGTTATTGCACTGGCTCCCTGTTAGAAATCCCACCCTCAAACACGGCATTGGCCTGACTAAGTATTGGGCTTCGCGCTATTTTGGACGCTTACCCACCAACACCGCCGAAACAGGTTACGGTTAGTTGTGTACCTCTAACTTCCTATGACTTCCTTCAGACCCCACCGTTAGCCAGTGACGCCCTTGCCATTCGGATTGTCTTCCCCTTAGTCGGGGTGACTCCACTATCTTTCAAGTGAACGGGTTTGCCAGCTTTGCTGGGCAAACAAAAAGCCCATTCAAAAAGAACGGGCTTGTTATCAATAATAGGTTACTCGCCATCGAGGCCACGGATAGGCTTAACGGCCCCCCAGCCTTTACACGATGGACATTGCCAATATAAAGAGTGCGTAGCAAA
>JAAELM010000234.1 GCA_024226635.1 Oceanicoccus sp.
ATGAAAATAACAATCCTAACAACAGCACTCGTAATCCTAAGCCTCGGCCTGTTTGCCCAGGTAAGTATTAACAGCGATAGCGCCGATCCCGATGGCAGCGTCATACTCGATGTAAAATCAACCGATAAAGGCCTGTTGCCACCCCGGATGACAAAAGCACAAAGAGATGGGATATTATATCCTGCAGTGGGATTGCTTGTTTTTCAAACCGATGAAACACCCGGCTATTATTATTACGCCGGTCCGCATTGGATTGGAATAACAGGTAGTGGAACAGGTGCAATTTCAGCTTCAGCCTTAATTGATTGTGACGGAAATGCCTACCCGACAATTAACATCGGAAACCAGGTGTGGATGGCTGAAAATTTAAAGGTAACACATTACAGGAATGGCAATAACATTCCGAATGAAACCGCCGATACCACATGGAGTAATTTGACCACAGGTGCATATTGCTGGTATAATAATAATCAATCTGCTTATGAGAAGCATGGACCCCTTTATAACTGGCATGCTGTGGCTGATAGTCGCGGCCTCTGCCCAGATGGCTGGCATGTGCCGACACATGCTGAATGGACTACATTAACAACTTATTTGGGAGGACCAAATGTAGCCGGAGGAAAAATGAAAGCTACCAGCGATTTGTGGCATAGTCCAAATACAGCTGCAAACAACAGCAGTAGTTTTTCAGGTCTTGCGTGCGGCCGCCGTAACTACGATGGTAGTTTCAACTACATTGTCCACAACGAGTATTGGTGGTCGTCTACGGAGAGCTCTAGCTCTTCAGGCAGTGCCTGGCTCCGCAGCCTGGGTTACGACTCTGGTGATGTGGGCGTCTACCACAACGATAAGCATTATGGCTTTAGTGTCCGTTGCCTCAGGGATTAGCCTGTTTGATAATTTGACTATTTTTTAATTACCGCCTTTGGCGGTCTGATTGTTAGGATATAAAATGAAATAAATAGCAATAACAATGAATACAACAATTTTAACCACAGTACTCATACTCTTAAGCCTCGGCCTTAGTGCCCAGGTAGGTGTTAATACCGATGGCAGCAGCCCCGATGGCAGCGCCATGCTGGATGTAAAATCAACCGATAAAGGCATGCTGGTGCCACGTATGACCAGTGCACAACGAACTGCCATCAGCGGCGCAGCAACCGGCTTGCTGGTATTTGACACAGATAATTCCAGCTTCTGGTTTTACGATGGA
>JAAELM010000235.1 GCA_024226635.1 Oceanicoccus sp.
CGTTCGCCTTTTAATTTAACTTCGGTGCGCTCGCTGGTTAATGGAGTAATTGTAGTAACACCAAGCTCGGTGGCTTTTTGCATCACTAAATCCATACGGTCACCTTTGGAGATGGCGATACCTAAATGGATGGATAGGGGGGATTCGTTATTAATGTTGTCGCATGCTTCGGTGCGGATAGTGACAGACTTTTTCTCAACCGCCTCAATAGTCGCGTTATATTGATTACCGTCGCCGTTAAAAACAATAAGCGGAGCGCTGGGTTTAAGGCGGAGGACTTTACTTAAATAATGGCTGGGTTTTTCATCAAGGGTGATGAGTTGGTGGGGGCTGAGTGTTGTGTTGAGAAAAATACGGCTTATACGCATAGTGTCGTCGTCCGTCATTCCCGCGAAGGCGGGAACCCAGTGCTGTCAATTTTCGCTTTAGCGGAAATAACAGCATAAGCATGCAGACTGGATTCCCGCCTTCGCGGGAATGACATTATTTCGGGTTATAAACCCAGATTCTGCCAAATAGTTTTATTCGGTTCAATCTGGTTCATGGTATAAAAATGAATGCCCGGTGCGCCATTGGCTAATAGTTGTTCACACAATTTTGTCACAACTTCAGTACCAAAGGCAGCAATGCTGTCTTTATCATCACCATAGCCTTCCAACTTTTTGCAAACCCAGCGTGGAATTTCCGCGCCGCAGTTTTTAGAAAAACGGGCAAGGTTTTGGTAATTGGTAATTGGCATAATACCCGGGTAAATCGGTTTATCGATACCCGCTTGCTGGCATTGCTCGATAAAATAAGAATAGGCATCCGCATTATAAAAGTACTGGGTAATTGCGCTATTGGCTCCGGCATCAAATTTGCGCTTTAGAAATTGAATATCAGCATCATAGCTTTCTGCATCCGGATGAATCTCCGGATAAGCAGCTACTTCTAAATGGAAATGGTCGCCAGTATGCTTACGAATAAACTGAACAAGTTCTTCCGCATAAATTAAACGCTGCGCCCCCATGCCTGAAGGCATATCGCCACGTAGGGCTACAATACGATTAATGCCCGCATCTTTATACTCATTAATCAGCTCTAATATAGAAGCTTCATCGTCACCACCGAAAGATAAATGCGGTGCTGTTGAAATACCTTCATTAGTCATTGTTAAAACAGTATCTTTGGTGTTGTCCCGGGTTGAGCCGCCGGCACCATAAGTGACCGAGAAAAAATCCGGGCCTAATTGGTTTAACTCTTGACGAACCGTTTGTAATTTTTCCCGGCCAACGTCAGTCTTCGGCGGGAAAAATTCAAAACTAAAGCGCTTGTTATCGCTCATAATGGTTAACCTATAATCTTAAAATTTTTGCTGTCACCCCCGCGGAGGCGGGGGCCCAGCCTGCATGCACCTCTGGATTCCCGCCTTCGCGGGAATGACGGTTTATGCGTATTTAGTACTTATAACTCTCGACTTTGTATGGACCATCAGCCGGCACATTGATGTAGTCAGCCTGCTCTGCAGTCAGCTGAGTAATCACGCCGCCAAAGCCCTTCACCATATCCGCTGCCACTTCTTCGTCCAGCTTCTTCGGTAGTACTTCCACCGTAATCGCACTCGCCTTCATCCCCGCTTCCAGATCTGCAAACTTGCGCTCAAATAAATAAATCTGCGCTAATACCTGGTTGGAAAATGAGCCGTCCATAATGCGTGATGGGTGGCCGGTTGCGTTACCCAGGTTTACCAATCGGCCCTCTGATAACAGAATTAAATGATCATTCGCGGCTTCATCGCGGTAAACCTTATGAACCTGCGGCTTAACCTCTTCCCATTTCCAGTTCTCACGCATATACGCCGTGTCGATTTCATTATCGAAGTGGCCGATATTACAAACCACCGCGCTATTTTTTAGTGAGCGCAAGATCGCCGAGTCACAGACATTAAAGTTACCGGTGGTAGTCACTACCAAATCCGTGTTCTCTAATAGTGCTTTGTTAGTATCTTCAACCTTGCCGGTGTTAACACCATTGTTGTAAGGAGAGACCACTTCAAAACCGTCCATACAAGCCTGCATCGCACAGATAGGATCAATCTCGGTCACTTTTACAATCATGCCTTCCTGATTTAATGACTGGGCAGAACCCTTGCCCACATCGCCGTAACCGATAACCAGGGCTTTCTTGCCTGCTAGCAAGTGGTCAGTACCACGCTTGATGGCATCATTTAAAGAATGGCGACAACCGTACTTGTTATCGTTCTTGGCCTTGGTGACTGAATCGTTAACATTGATCGCTGGAACTTTAAGCGTACCTTTGTCCAGCATTTCTTGTAGACGGTGAACACCGGTTGTTGTTTCTTCAGTAATACCGTGAATGCTATCTAACATGCTGCTGTACTTTTCGTGCAACATCAGCGTTAAATCACCACCGTCATCCAGAATCATATTCGCATCCCATGGCTGGCCGTCTTTTAGGATAGTTTGCTCAAGACACCAGTCGTACTCTTCTTCGGTTTCGCCTTTCCAGGCAAACACCGGTACGCCGGCAGCGGCGATAGCGGCAGCAGCATGATCCTGGGTTGAGAAAATATTACAAGAAGACCAGCGCACCTCAGCACCCAGCTCCACCAGTGTTTCAATCAGTACGCCCGTCTGGATAGTCATATGGATACAACCCAAAATCCTGGCACCGGCCAAGGGCTTGCTGGCGCTATACTTGGCACGCATTGCCATTAACGCTGGCATTTCTGTTTCAGCAATATCGAGTTCTTTACGGCCCCAATCGGCCAGTGAAATATCAGCAACTTTATAATCTGTAGTCATTGTCTTTTTCCTTCAATTAATTCAAAGATGTAATTAGGTGTTTAAGGCCGCTTTTAAGGCGTCAGCGCGGTCAGTTTTTTCCCAGGTGAAAGCGGTAAACGTATCTGATTTCTCTGTGCCGTTTTCATCGGTCCAAGTGTAAGTGTGTTCAAACGGCTCACGACCGAAGTGACCGTAGGCTGCTGTTAATTGGTACATGGGGTGCTGAAGGTCCAGCATAGTGGTGATGGCATAGGGGCGTAGATCGAAGGTCTTGCGAATCGCTTCGATCAGCAGGTCGTCAGATACCGTGCCGGTACCGAAAGTGTTAACCGCAATAGACGTAGGTTCTGCAACACCAATTGCGTAAGACACTTGAATCTCACAACGGTCTGCAAGACCGGCAGCAACAACGTTCTTGGCAACATAGCGGCCAGCGTAAGCCGCTGAACGGTCAACCTTTGAGGGGTCTTTGCCAGAGAATGCACCACCACCGTGACGAGCCATGCCGCCGTAGGTGTCGACGATAATCTTACGGCCAGTCAAACCACAGTCACCGACAGGGCCACCGATAACGAAGTTACCGGTTGGGTTAATGTGGTACTCAGTACATTCGTGTAACCACTCTGCAGGCAGTACCGGCAGGATAATGTTTTCAAGGATGGCTTCGCGTAGGTCTTCCAAAGAAATGTCTGGATCGTGCTGGGTAGAAAGAACCACCGCATCAATCGCTACTGGCTTGCCGTCTTCATAGCGCAGGCTGACCTGTGATTTGGCATCGGGACGCAACCACGGCAATACACCGTCTTTACGCAGTTGAGCCTGGCGCTCTACTAAACGGTGAGAGTAGTACACCGCCGCCGGCATCAAGGAATCGGTTTCATTGGTGGCATAACCAAACATCAAACCCTGGTCGCCGGCACCCTGGTCTTCAGGCTTGGCGCGGTCAACACCCACATTGATATCCACAGACTGCTTACCGATGGCGTTTAATACCGCACAGCTGGCGCCGTCAAAGCCTACTTCTGAACTGTCGTAGCCAATACCGGTGATCACATCGCGGATAATATCTTCAAGGTCAACATAGCAAGAGGTGGTTAACTCACCGGCTACGATAGTCATACCGGTTTTAACCAAAGTTTCAACCGCCACACGAGCTACCGGGTCGCGGCAGATAATCGCATCCAGTACCGCATCGGATATCTGGTCAGCCATTTTGTCGGGGTGGCCTTCAGAGACTGACTCTGAAGTAAATACTGAATATTCTGACATATGAATTCCTCTTAATGTCGTCTGTGTCTTTATCAATAAAAAATTAAATTTTAATAAACTGTCTAATCTGAACTCTAAAGCCATTACGTTGGGCTAAATAAATATTTTCACCGGTTTTAAATCCGGCATCAGCGGCCCACTGGGTTAAATCTTCCGGCTCAAATCCCAGCCATAAATCTCCACAGGATTCTCTTGCCCAACTTTGGTCATGGCTGCATAAATCTGTGACAAAAAGTTGGCCGCCGGTTTTCAGGGCAGCGGCCATATCGTAAAAAATTTCAGCGGGGGAGGGTGTATGGTGTAGCACCATATTAATAGCTACACAGTCCGCATTCAGTTGCTGGACTTGTGTGTTTTTGGTGTCGCCGTAAATAAAATCAATATTGGCCAGTGCGCTTTGCTGGGCAAAGTGAGCGGCCTTATCTAACATTTGTTGTGAATTATGCAGCGCATAGTCTTTTTGTAAACGCGGTGATAATTCCGCTAAAAAGGCGCCTTCCCCGGCGCCTACTTCTACCGCTATACCTCTGTTGCTGGTACTGAAG
>JAAELM010000236.1 GCA_024226635.1 Oceanicoccus sp.
ACGCCAAAAATGGTTTAGATGGCACGACGCCGGGGACCTTCAATCAAAAGAGCATATGCAAAAAATTATTGAGGTGTGTAAGCTCACACCTGATACGAAGCACTGGCTGCCAACTCAAGAGCGTCAGTACCTGCCAGCCCCTGAAGATGTTCCTGAAAATTTAATTATAAGATTATCCGCTGCACGTGTTGATGGGACCGCTGGCAATGCCTGGTCGCATTCATCAACGGTGGTAACAAACGGCAGCCCCAGCTGCCCGGCGCCTACTCAGGGCGGACAATGTTTAGACTGTCGACAATGCTGGAATAAAGAAATAAAAAATGTTAGTTATGGAAAACATTAACATGACACACGAATTTAAACATCCAAAATATTATACAGAATTACGGAAACGTAATCGTGAGGTCCTAAGATCTGGACGCGGGCTAGCTGTTAACCAGGCGCCTCACGTATCGGATCAGGCCATTAGCAAAAGACAGCCGACGGGTGAGTCAGAGCGTGCGTCCTGGTCCGGGCCACAAGCTTCAAGCCACAAGCCTAAGGGAACAAGCTGCTCATTCGATAAGACCCAAGCTGGTCTAGGTGCAAGGCGCAAGCCTCAAGCCCCAAGCAGCAAGGTTCAAGCTCCAAGCCACAAGCACCAAGCTTCATAATATCCTTCCCCTTATAAAGTTTTACAAGGTTAAGGGAGAGGGCCTTAACT
>JAAELM010000237.1 GCA_024226635.1 Oceanicoccus sp.
AAACCAATAAGGACTTAGTTCCTTTTCCAGAAACAACCCGATAGACCTCTGTTCTTCCAGACTATAGCCCGGTGGAGGCAGCATAATTGCAAAGATCAGGTTGCGATTACCCTCGGGCAGATACTCCATTTCCGGTACCATCCACCAGGTAAAAAATATTGAAATTAAAATTAATGCAAAAATTGTTAATAGACGTTTTTTTAGAGTATTCGTTAAATAATCTACAACACCCACAACCTTATCAGTTGAATTACGGCCAAATAAGGCCAGCCTGCTGCTACTAATAATAGAACCATCTTTACCGCCAACTCCTTTATTCTTACTGCGGGAGAGAATCCTTGCAGCAGTAGTCGGTATTACCGTGATAGCAACAATGAGCGACAAACCGACGGCAAAACTTATGGCCAGCGCTATGTCTCTGAACAGTTGCCCAACCTCCTGTTCAACGAGAATTACGGGTATAAATACTCCGATGGTAGTCAACGTGGAAGCCAATACGGCTCCCCACACCTCTGTAGTTCCTTTGTAAGCCGCCTCAAATGGATCTTCACCTGACTGCCAGTGGCG
>JAAELM010000238.1 GCA_024226635.1 Oceanicoccus sp.
CTACACCTACTGTAAAAGATGCTCGTAAGAGCGCTGGATGGGCACTTCTTTTTATCGCACTTCTTTACACCACTTGCCCAGCTGTGGCAGGATTTGCCCGCTTTAACATGGTAAACACACTTAATAATAAATCGTTTGAATCTGCCCCTTCATGGTTCAAGACCTGGGAAGAACCAGGACTTATTGTTTGGGTTGATAAAAATAATGACGGAATAATTCAATACAGAAACGGTAAAGTATTTGCTGGCAAACCTGCGTTAAAACCAAATACAGAGGTTGGTAAATATGGAGAACGCCAGGTAACTAATAAGCTTACTGACAGTCCTAATGAGTTATATGTGGATCGAGATATTATGGTTCTTGCCAATCCAGAAATTGGCGGGTTACCATCATGGGTCATAGGGCTGGTTGCAGCAGGTGGTCTTGCCGCAGCCTTGTCAACAGCTGCAGGCCTTCTTTTGGCAATAGGTGCAGCTGTTAGTCATGACTTGTATTATAAGCTTGTTAACAAAGAAGCCTCTGACAAACAGCGGCTGACGGTTGCAAGAATCACCATCGGTATTACGGTTCTCTGCGGAGGATATTTTGGCGTA
>JAAELM010000239.1 GCA_024226635.1 Oceanicoccus sp.
AGGTGTTAAATTTTTATTGAAGACATCAAACGCTCTAACGCATTACTATTACCCGACCTATAAGCCGCACCATCACTAGCATGATGAGATTGCAGCATACCCTGTAAACGCTCAGGCAATTCTTCATGGGCCGACATACCCGCATCACGGGCCAGGGAGACTAAGGTTTCTAAACTTACTTCGGCAGTATTGCGTTGCATAGCAGACTTATCTCTTGTTATTTTTTATTACAATACGAGTAGCTGGCCATAGAGACTAGTGACTTTTACAGCTAGTAAAATGGTAAAAATACAGCTTTCACTGCTAAAAAGTCTGGGGAGTATCAGCTCTTACTCTCCTTGAAAAACTTAAAAACTATTTAGATTGCATTTTAAATTTTTTTTGATATATTCAACTTGCCTAATGATTAGGCACTAATGGATTAACCACACATAAGGAATATGACTATGCAGTTATCAGCACTTCAACGCTTATCCAAGCGCATCTTAACTATTTGTTCACTCGCTCTTTTCTCTCACTTTTCACCGGCTGCAATTTTTCCCGGCAATGTGCTTATCACTGAAATGATGGCCAACCCGGCCACCGTCAGTGACAGCAATGGAGAATGGTTTGAGATTTTTAATACCACCTCCAACCCCATTGACCTCAATGGCCTGCATATAAGAGACAATGGCTCCAATCAACACACTATTAACACAGCAATGCCCTTATGGATCCCTCCCCGGGACTATTTTGTATTAGGGCGAAATGGCGATAGCAGTAGTAATGGCGGCTATACCGCAGATTATGTTTATAGCGATTTCACGCTGGGTAATAGTAGTGATGCCATTATCCTGGAATTTAATGGCAGCTTGATTGATAGCCTTATCTACAACAGCTCGATGTTTGGTACTCCCGGCAATAGCATTGAGATCATTAGTGGAGGCTATGCCCTAACACCAGCCAACTTAAGCTATGGCGCAGGAGATATAGGCACTCCCGGTAGTGCTGGAAGTTACACACCGGTTGCCGAAGTGCCCATTCCTGCTGCGGGATGGTTGTTTATTACCGCCTTGTCCGGGGTAGTTATGGCCCGTAAGCGATCACAGAACGGATAGTTTTTTATTAAATGTATCAATATTCACCAAGCTGCTGGCCCGCTAGCGGGTCAGCCCGATGATAAGGAAATCATATTATGCAAAACAGCCACACAAACTCTGAAGATCATGTTTTCCGCCAGGCCGTAGCCCACAAGGGAGAGCTTTATTTTATCTGTAGTAAAAAAGGCAAGCACCGGCAAAACAAAAGGAACTCCAAAAAGCATACCAGCCGCTATCCTAAAAACCATAGGAGACACCGTACTTAAAACACCTTACATACCACTCCCGCGAAAGCGGGAGTGCAGGTAGTGCGTTATCCCCCAGATATCTGTAAAATACCGCCTCCCAAACCATCAGCACTGGAACTTCATCTCTTGAAAACAGAATTCCTCGGTAAAAGCCTATCTGCGCCCTTTACTATCCCATCGGGCATTGTGACCTGCTCCGCCCCAATTATTCAGGCCTTTTTTGATCAAATCCCAGAAGTGGGCGTTTTGACCACCAAAAGTATTGGCCCTACTCCAAGGGCTGGCTACCGCGAGCCGATTCTAAGCCAGTATTCACCGGGTAACTTCGTCAATGCCGTAGGCCTAACCAACCCGGGAGCTGAGCGCTCTGCCGAACTTATGGCTGAGCTGAATATTCCCGAAGACCGCTTTTTACTGGTCTCTATCTTTGGTGGCAGCGTGGAAGAGTATGTTGAAGTGGCCAGGATTATGGCGCCCCATGCTGACGGACTGGAGCTCAACCTCTCCTGCCCACATGCCAAGGGCTACGGTATGGCCATGGGACAAGACCCTGACTTGGTCAGGGAAATCACGGCGGCGGTTAAAGCGGCGGTTGATGTGCCGGTTGTACCCAAATTAACCCCCAATGTGCCTAATATCGCTGAAATTGCCAAAGCTGCGGAACAAGGTGGCGCCGATGCCATCTGTGCCATTAATACCCTGGGGCCTGGTAGCCATTATAGTCATGGCGCACCGGTATTAAGTAATGGCTTGGGCGGTATGTCCGGTAAAGGTGTACTACCCATTGCCCTTAAATGCGCCAGTGAAATTGCCGAGGCTGTTAGCATCCCCGTTATTGGTTGTGGCGGCATTAGCAGTGCTGATAATGTGCGCTCCTTTAAAGGCGCCGGCGCCAGCATCTTTGGTATAGGCTCTGCTTTAGTCGGCATGACTACCCAGCAG
>JAAELM010000240.1 GCA_024226635.1 Oceanicoccus sp.
AAAGCGGTATCTTTAAAAGTAGGTAAGAAAATTAGCATCCCGGGCACAAACTATGCGGCTACCGCTAAAGACTTTATTGCTGACGCAGAGGTTCTGCATGAGCCCATTAATGTATCAGATGAGCCCAAAAACCCGGCCTTATACATACAGCTTTCAGCAAACGGCAGTGTTACTGCGGAGGGTTGGCTTCTCGCTAATGACCGTAACTGGTATAATGATAACAAGCGTAATTTAAAGATAGATTACATTTGGGCTGACAGTGATGAGGAGCATGTACGACTTACAAAAGCTGTCGCTAAGAGCTCTAAACCAACGCTGGAAATTAGGATAGATGGGACAAATATTGTTAAGAGCATACCGGTTGCAAAGGGACAAAAGATCTCTATTGAAGGCACTGACTATGTGGTTGAGGTAAAAGAATTCGCGCTGGATTATTCCAAGAGATTGGTGCCTCTGAGTGAGCAAGAGCCAAATAATCCTGCCGTTCTGGTTGAGATTAGTGGTCCTCAGGGAAATGACACTCGCTGGTCGTTTTC
>JAAELM010000241.1 GCA_024226635.1 Oceanicoccus sp.
CGGCGGTCTCTTTAGACGGTGGGGTAAAGTTTCGTTTACCTTCTCGTTTTGGTGAGGTCAGGGAGCCTGCCTGGTCACCCTATATGAAATAGTTAGGCTCTTAATTAGCGGCGTTGTGATGCATTTGACGGTAACAGCCTAAGATTTTGCTATTAGCTAGTGACTTTGAGCCAGATCACCGTAAAATGCAGTAATTAAGGACAAACATAGCCTTCTATCTATGGCCGATATCATAATTTGCAGCTAGACTATGCTCTAGCTGTAGTGAGTCAAACACTATTAGCACCTTTCTGATCAGGCTTTTGCCAAACAGGGTAATAAAGTTACCCGAAGTTACCTATTGTTACCGGTTGTATTAAGACTGACGAAAAATAAACACCCATTTGCCAACTTGACTATCTAGGAATGAACATGGAAATCAATAAACTTAAACTTCTAAGTGCTATCTTCGCTGCCACTCTACTAGTAGGTTGTGCCAGCACTGACACCTCTGATGATGACGCCGCTGCTGCCGCAGCCGCTGAGCAAGCCGCCGCTGAAGCTGCTGCCATGGAAGCTGCTGAAGAAGAAGCTGCTCGTAAAGCTGCTGAAGAAGCTGCCGCCAATCTGCAGACAGTGTTCTACTTTGATTTTGACCAGGCCACACTATCTGCAGACACTCGCGCAGCACTGGACGCCCAGGTTGCTGTGTTAAAAGATAACAACGCCAAAGTACGTTTAGAGGGTCACGCCGATGAGCGCGGTACTCGTGAATACAATATGGCTTTGGGTGAGCGTCGCGCCAATGCGATTGCCAACTACCTGATCATCAACGGCGTTGCCCGTTACCGTGTTGAAACTGTAAGCTACGGTGAAGAGCGTCCAGTAGCTTCTGGTTCTGGCGACTCAGCCTGGAGCCAAAATCGTCGCGTTGAACTTAAATAACTTTCGATAACTTTCGTTTTTGAAAACTATTTAAGCAACGTTTAATTTGACACTGACAATAGAACAAGTCTTATGTCTATGAGTTTTAAAAATTATGCCGCGCTACTTGCTAGCGCGGCTTTTGTTTATAGCGCCATTACATTTGCCCAGGCTCCTATCGTTGATGCCAGTATTGATACTGCCGCAGCAAGTGAGCCTGCCAATAAAGGCGCGGTACCTGCACCGGCTGATAGCAGCGGGCAGGGTGAATTATTTTATCAACTGCAATTGCTGCAACAGGAAGTGATGCAACTACGTGGTGTGGTAGAAGAGCAGGCTTACCTGCTAAAACAAGTCAAAGAACAAAATAGGGAGCGTTATATTGACTTGGACCGCAGGCTGGGTGAAGTGGCCAGTGCTCCTGCGGTTGCAGCCAGTGATAATAATACCGTAGCTGCACTCACTGCTGCGGTTGGCGGTGGCTCAGCATTAACTGTGGTAGCTGCCGCCGGTGAAAAAGAAGCCTACGACGCAGCCTACCAGTTGGTTACCGAGCGTCGCTTTGATGAAGCCTTAGAAGCCTTTAAACAGTTTATGGTTGATTTCCCCCAGGGTAAATACACACCCAATAGCTATTACTGGATGGGCGAGCTGTATCAAGTGATTACCCCGCAGGACCTGGAAGCTGCCCGGCAATCCTTTACCCAATTGCTGGACCAATACCCAACCCATGTTAAAGTCCCAGATGCTATGTATAAATTGGGTAAAGTGTACTTCCTGAAAGGTGACAAGAACAAAGCCCGTGGATTGCTGGAAGAAGTCGTTTCAAAATACAATAAGGGCACCAACTCATCCGCAGCAGATAAAGCTAGACAGTTTATCAGCGCTAATTACTAAAATACTTAACGTAATTAGCGTTGGTAGTTGGACTATATAGTACCGGCAACCATTGATGACCGACCTAAGAATTACTGAAATCTTCTACTCCCTGCAGGGAGAAACCAGAACCGTTGGCTTGCCCACGGTTTTTGTGCGTTTGACCGGCTGCCCATTACGTTGTGGCTATTGCGATACCGAGTACGCCTTTCACGGCGGTGAAAAAAGAACGCAGCAATCTATCCTTGAAGAAGTGGCCAGCCATAAGCCACGTTATGTCACCGTTACCGGCGGCGAACCCCTTGCCCAACCTAACTGTTTACCTTTGCTGACCGAGCTGTGTAATCAAGGCTATGAAGTTTCGTTAGAGACCAGTGGCGCCATTACTCTCGAGGGTGTTGACCCAAGAGTTGTGACGGTGATGGATTTAAAAACTCCGGCCTCCAATGAAGTCTCACGCAATCTCTATGAGAATATCGATCATCTGTCACAACAGGATCAGGTGAAATTTGTAATCTGTAATCGCGGCGACTACGAGTGGGCCAGATTTAAAATGGACGAGTATCGACTGGCTGATAAAGTCGATGAAATTCTATTCTCCCCAAGCTTCGGTCAAGTTCATGCCAGGGAGTTGGCTGAATGGATTTTGGCGGACAACTTGCCAGTTCGGCTACAGCTACAAATGCATAAACTACTATGGGATGATGCTGCCGGTCATTAAGCCCTAATCATCCAGAAAAGCTACCAGAGAAAAATCATGTCAGATAAAAAAGCCGTTATCCTTGTTTCAGGTGGTCTGGACTCAGCCACCGTATTAGCCATGGCCATCGCCGAAGGCTATAGCTGCTATACCCTGGGTTTTGATTACGGCCAGCGCACTCATTCAGAACTGGTTGCCGCCAAGAAAATTTCCGCCCAAATGGGTGCGGTAGAGCATAAGGTCATCAAATTAGACCTCAGTAGCATTGGCGGCTCAGCCCTGACCGACGATGATATCGAAGTCCCGGAACACGACGATGATGCCCAGGGCATCCCTGTCACCTACGTCCCAGCCAGAAATACCGTCTTTCTCTCCATTGCTTTGGGCTGGGCAGAAGTGCTGGGAGCCAACGATATCTTTATCGGCGTCAACGCCGTCGACTACAGCGGCTACCCCGATTGCCGTCCCGACTATATAGATGCCTACGAAAAAATGGCGAACCTGGCCACAAAGGTAGGCGTAGAAGGGGGGCGCTTGAAAATCCGCACCCCGCTAATGCACCTGACCAAGGGCGAAATCGCCCAAAGAGGCGCTGAATTAGGCGTAGATTACAGTCTGACCGTCTCCTGCTACCAAGCCAATGAGCGAGGCGAAGCCTGCGGCAAATGCGACAGCTGCTATCTGCGCAAAGAGGGTTTTGAGCAAGCTGGCCTGCCAGATCCCACCCGCTATGTAAATCATTGAAAAAGGTGAAGGTTTAGCACAAAAAGACTTGTGTTTTAGCCGGAAAACATTATTATGTGCGCCACTTCTGAGGGTCGTTAGCTCAGTTGGTAGAGCAGTTGGCTTTTAACCAATTGGTCACTGGTTCGAATCCAGTACGACCCACCATTATTCCAAAAAAGCTCACCCATCCGGGTGAGCTTTTTTTTTGGAATAATGGTGGGTCGTACTGGATTCGTTCTTACAGTCGGTTCGACAAAATGCATCGCATTTTGGACGAGGAGCTTGCGACGAAGCCTGCGTAGCAGGGCATTACAGCCCTCAGGCTGTAATGATCAATCCGGCACCCGAATATTTCCAGTTTTATCTAACTCACCTTCGCAGGTGGTTATGCAATCCCTTAATAAGCAGTGCATCTAAGGCTGTCTAATGTTTCTACAGCACTATTTTAAACAAAGTGCTATAAATCCCCGTGGGGAAATCGTGGGGATATGTCGAATAGCTGATCAAGCCGCAAGCTCCTCCGGCTCGAACACCTTTTCCCAGTGCCTCAACAGCGCCCGATTATCCTCATCCCAGGGATGAAAACCCTCATTTAAAAATTCCTTGTAAGCGGGCACGTGGCAGCGGATGAACCCCTCTTTGGCAAACAGAAATTTGCTCACACTTTTCAGGGTTTTCCACTTCCACAACTGCTTGTCGTGGCGCAAAATTTTAAAGGCTACCCTCATCGTGTTCCAAAAAAACATCCACATGGTCAGGCGCATCAACGCAGTCAGCATTTTATGGCTGCCACCCACCTGGGTATAAACATCAAAGGCAATGGCCTTGTGCTCCAACTCCTCCATGGAATGCCACTGCCAAAGCTCCCCTATGGTCGGGTCGACGTTTTTCCAAAGGCGGCCTTCAAGCACATTGACACCAAGGCTCGCCGTGAAATGCTCCGCCGCTACCGTTGAAGCCAAAAATATTCTGGGCGTGACCTTAGGATTCTTTTTACTCTTAGCCAAGGCATTTAAATAAACGCTCTCCAGAGCTTGTAAGTCGTAGCCCCGCTGCTCACACAGCAGTTTATTATAGTTCCGGTGCTCGCGGCTATGGATTCCTTCCTGCTTGTAGAAGCCTTTCACTTCCTTGAGCAGTTTCTCATCGGTGATTCGATCCTCGTAGGCTCGGACAGAATCGATAAAATGCCGCTCCCCCGACGGGAAACTGAGGCTCATGGCATTAAACACAGCCGTCAGAAACGGGTCGTTGTCCAACCAGTCGGTGGCCAGTGCGGCGTCCAGATCAAAAGTACGGTTGCGGGGTTCAATAGCGATGTTGTTTGGCGTACTAGACGCAGGTCTCAATGCGGTCATGGTGATTTAGCTCTTTAAATGTTTAGTCACTGCGATTATAGTAATCACACAGAATTAAAACGGGATATTTTCGGCCAATCATAGAGATATATTCGGCCACATTAGAGCCCCTTAAACCACTGCCCATTCGAACCCTTATGACCAACGAACGACTGGAATTTGATTTATTACAACCGTTACTGGAGCTACTGGCAGAGAGTGGCATCCGTCGCAGCGAAGTCTTTGCCCTACCCGAGTTGCAGGCATTACAAGGAATTGCCCAAGAGGATATCAGTGAAACTGAAGTCACAAGACTCCTGCAGGCCTCGGCAAGCCTTGCTCGCGACCCCGCTTTGGCTCTGCGGCTGGGGCAGCGCATTCAAATTTCCAGTCTGGGTACTTTCGGCTTCGCGTTGATGAGCTGCGCGGACTTGCGTGAAGTGCTGAGGCTAATCATTCGCTACCACCCCTTGTTTAGCGTCTCACCCACCTGGGCGATTTACCAGCAGGGCGAACAAACCGTGCTGCGTACCCAATTACCCCTGAACCAAGCTGGCGACCAAATACTAATGATGGAATTAATCTCCTCTATCGTTGTTTCTCTTGGCAACTTTCTGCTCAACCGAGCACTACACGGTGCTGAGATACACTGCAACTACCCGGCCCCCAAGCATTGGGAGGTTTACGACGATTTTTTCTCAATGCCGGTAAAGTTTAACCAGCCCCACTGCCAACTATTGATCTCGGAGCAGCTTCTGCTTACCCCGGTACAGACCGCCAACCCTGCTGGGCAAGTGGTGTTTCAGCAACAATGTGAGGACATGTTGCGAAGCTTAAACCGCGTGAACGATGTCACTGCGGCGGTGCGGCGCTTGCTCATTCGAGCCGGCGGGAAATTTCCGGATATTCATCAAGTGGCAGAGCGTATGTCAGTCAGCGAACGCACGCTGCGGCGTAAATTAAGGGCTGAGTCCACAAGTTTTCGTAAGATCTGCGATGAGGTGAGGAATTTATTGGCCTGCCAATATCTGTCCACAACCCAGTTTACCGTGGCGGAGATTGGCGAGCTGCTGAACTATTCTGAAACGGTGAGTTTCCGGCGTGCGTTTGTGCGCTGGAATGGGGTGACGCCGGTGGGGTATCGACGGCGGGTTACGGAATAATCCAACCTTGGCGCCGCTTGATAAAAAACAAAAATACAGAGACCGTTCTAATTATGCGATAAACGCGGATCATACCCCACCCGTTTTAGAGCCTTCGTCTACGTCGAGCCAATCGCATCCAAACCATTCAAGGCTCTTTGGCTATCGAGGAGTATACACTTAGCGAAGCACAAATTACTGCCATACTGGAAGGCAGACTGATTCAAAACGTCCTGCTTCGATTTTTTCATCGACAAATTCTGAGAAATGATTACCGAGTGTGACGCTGGTATTTCTAGATATAGCACCTGCTCCAAATAAATAGTCTGTATTACTTTCCAGAACAGTATTGGCTGGTGTTTTGGCAAGCAAAAATTACCCTCATGCTGATATTGCCGAACTTTTGCCGTATCCAGTTATGACTTATCGTTCTTTCCGTCGGTTCGACAAAATGCAAATCATTTAGGTATGTTTTTGTGATAGTGATATTGAGAAGCTCCGTCGCTTTATAAAAACTGAAATAGGTGTTCTAATGCGTCTCGTTAGAGATGACTACTCACAAGCAATGGGTGGGTAGCAGTGGTAAGTAATATTCCTAATGCAGAAGGAAGAGTGATGTCCGAGTATACAGAGTTAGAAAAGCTATTTGTGGTTGTTAATCTTAATGATGATCAGCATGTTGCCCTTGAAAGAGCCCTGATTTATTGCAACAGTCCCGATATTAATACGGCTCAATTAGAGCTGTTCATTTTTATCGGCGCTGATAGTGAAGCAGAAAATACGGGGGCTGATAACAATCACTTGTTTCGAGATATGGATTGGATTGAGACCACGATTCATAAGCCGCTTGAAGCAGCCGGTGCCAGTTTTAAAGTAGGCTTTTGCTGGTCTTCGAAATGGATGGAAGCTATCGCTCAAGAGGCCAAACGTATAGGCGCTCAAGCTATCTATTTGCCGTGGCACCAGACCACGAGTAAACCTCGTTTCACTTTTAGTGAATCAAAATGGGGACTGCTGAAACAGGCCCAATGCCCGGTCGTGCTGATTCGACCAGGTGCTAATGAAAAGCGCAATATTGTCTTGGCTGCGGTTAACTTTCAGACGGTCAAGCCGCATCAAAATGCATTGAATCGCAGGGTTTTGAACAGTGCAAAATTGATTGCCAGTAGCTACGGCGCAGTACTGCATATCGTCAATGCCTATCGGGATTCTCTGCACTACCCTGATCGTGGCAAGTTGGCGAATGAGTCGGGGCTAGGCAGCGATCAAGTACATGTTCAACAAGGTTATACCAGTGAGGTAGTGGCACAGGTAGCCAAAGAAATAAACGCTGACTTAGTGGTGATGGGTACCTTAAATCAAATCGGTAAAGAGAGAACGCTACGGGGTAATACCGCCGAGAGAGTGATTTCTGCTCTCGATGTGGATACCGTGGTTATCAATTAATAAAGCACAAGACAGCAGGCAACCGCCGGGTGATAAATGCCAGTAGTGTCATGATAGGTTGGTTGGTTGGTTGGATTGCTTGCTTGTCATTGTTATTTTTTAATCCGGTAACAGGGGTTGTATGTGGTACCGGGTAATTTCATCCGTTGTTGTTTTATAAAGCGAGTCAGTAGCTTATCCAGTGGCTGGGTGATGGCTTTTTCCCCCTCTATCTCAAACACCCCGTATTGCTCGATAGCGCGAATACCTTCTTCTTTGACATTGCCTGCGACTATGCCTGAGAAAGCACGGCGTAAATTCGCCGCCAGTTGGTGAGCCGGTTGTGTTCTATCTAATACCAGGCTTTTCATATTGTCGTGGGTGGGTAAAAAGGGTTGTTGAAACTCCGCCTCTATATAGAGCATCCAGTTAAAATTGTAGGCGTCACTATGTTGTTTACGATAATCCCTGACGCTATTTTTTCCATTAAACATAATCTCCGCCACCATTACGGGGTCATCGATAATAATCTGATACAGTTTCTGGGCCCTGGCGCCAAGGGTGGTGTGAATAAAGGCGTCAATTTCTGCAAAATATTCAGCGGCAGAGGCTGGCCCTGTCAACACAATGGGCATCGGTTGTTCGCTATTGTCCGGGTGCAGCATAATACCTAACAGATAGAGTAATTCTTCCATGGTGCCCGCGCCGCCGGGAAAAATGATGATACCGTGGGCACAGCGGATAAACGCCTCCAGGCGTTTTTCTATATCGGGCAGGATGACTAATTCATTGACAATGGGGTTGGGGGATTCCGCCGCGATAATACCGGGTTCGGTGATGCCAACATAGCGGCCGGCACCGCCACGTTGTTTGGCGCGGCCAATGTTAGCTCCTTTCATTGGGCCTTTCATGGCGCCGGGGCCGCAGCCGGTACAGACGTTGAGCATGCGCAGGCCTAAATAGTAGCCCACCTCTTTGCTGTAATCATATTCTTCCCGGCTAATGGAGTGGCCACCCCAACAGACAACCAGGTTGGGGTCTTGCGGAGCTTGCAAAATCCCGCCATTGCGCAACATATGGAACACCATGTCGCTGATATCCTGGCTGTTGCTGCTGTCAAATCGTTGAATCAAATCGGCAGCATAAAGAATATCCCGAACCACCGCCGCCAGATGCTCACGAATCCCTTGAATAATTTCACCGCCAACAAAGGCGTCTGCGGGTGCATTGAACACTTGCAGTTTGATGCCTCGCTCTTGCTGCAAAATGCGGATATCAAAGTTTTTATGCTGGTCTAACAAGGCTTTACTGTCATCAGTATGACCGCCGCAATTTAACACCGCTAAACAGCAATTGCGGAACAGGGTATACAAGCCCCCCTGGCTGGTATCGAGCAGGTGCGCCACTTCACGCTTGGACAGTACGCCTAATAGGCCCCCGGGGGAAAATTCACTATCGATAAATTGCTTCGACATAATGTTTTTATATTCCATTAATCAATGAGGGTGATGGTTTAAGCGTAGTCAAGAATGCAGGAGGTTTCGACTTAATAGGCGCTTTTGCCTGCTTATTTATTCAGCGAGCTGGCACTTGCCCACAGATACCGTTATTTTTTCCATAATTTCACAAAACTGAAATATACGCCTATATTAAAAGCGTCACTAGCGAGTAAAGTCGGCATAGACCTGACGAATAGCGGGCAAGTATTTGAGGTAGAGCTATGAAAGCATTAGCCAGTATGGCAGTTAAGTTTAAAAGAAAGTCGTCTAACGGGCGCTCCGTTGAAGGTGCAGCTCCCTGGAGTGATGCACCGCTGGTTTTAATAAAATCGCGACCAGAGAGTCAACAGCACAAAAAACAGAACAAAATAGTGCTTGAGAATTTGCAAGAAGATTGTAAGCATTTTGTACTTGGGTATAACTAGGGTACAGCTACCGTTTCCAGGATATCCAGCTCATTCCATATCATTTTCTTAAAGGTTTCCATGCGAGGCCCCGATGTATCCCGGTCTGGCATCACAACGATATGGTCGCTTTTAGCGGCCTCCTTATTTAGCCAAATACTCCACATCCCGGTGGCCTCATTAGGAACTAACGAGTAACGCATATCGATCACCCGCACCGGGTTGTTGGGGTCCAATGCTAAAAATCCCTTGGAAAACCACTCAAAGCGAGCCAGGTCTTTGGCTTGTTGTGATGCCTTATCCAGCCATGGCAGGTCTCGCTCAATATCGAGCTTGGGAATAAATTTACCGGGGTAAACCGTTGGTGTGGGCGCGGCCCTCACCGCATCGGTAAAGTAGCCATCCTCAATCTCGTAGATGACCTTCCACAATAATAAATTTCCAAAGCTGGGTTTTACCTCTAAGCGGATTGGCCTATGGCCCCGTTGTTCGGCCAGTTGTTCACCTATTTGGCTGACACGGTAGTGTTGAAAAGCCCCAAGGCTTTGATAGGCGATAATCCAGCACAGGGCTATTCTGGCAAATAGCGGCGCTTTTCTGCTAACGGCAAAAAACGCCAGAATAACCAGCGGAATGGTAAAGAGCGGGTCAACGATAGAGATGGTATTCCAGGCAAAGCGCTCATTACTCAAGGGCCATAATAACTGTGTGCCGTAGCTGGTACAGGCGTCGAGTAAACCGTGGGTGGCATAGCCCAGGGTGCAAAACAGGTAAGTCAGTTTAAAGCTGATGTGCCAGCGCCTGGCCAATAGACAATAAAATACCAGTGCACAAATAAAACCACCAAAGGGGATAAAAAACAGCGAGTGGGTAAACTGGCGGTGAAATTCCAGCGACAATAAAGGGTCAGTACTCGAGCGGATTAATGTATCAAGATCAGGGGCCATACCTGACAGGGCACCAAATAATGTGGCGGCGACAATATGTTTTTTCTGGCTAAGGGTTTGCGGTAGTGTGGCGCCCAATACGCCCTGGCTCAAGGGGTCCATAGATTGGCTCTTTATTAGTTTGGTATTACTGATTGTGTACTATTGATTTAGTAAAACAACAGCGGATGCTCCAGCTTGTCGTCCAGAAACGACGAAATATCAAAATCTTCATCTTCCGGGTATAAGGTCTGGATCGATAAATTCGGTTCCGAGACAAAGGCATTAGGCCCCAGCGCTCCAACCGTGCTGATGACACTAAAAAAGCGCCGTAGCGCATTATCAATTTGCATTTGAACTCTATAACTTGCCATAGGCTCTAGTTGCGCTGCCCGCTGTTTCCAGTCTTCGGGCACACTGGGGTGCTGAGCCAACTTTTGGACAAGGGCGATATCTGCCTCTTTGTTGCTAAATAACCCCAGCTGTGTCAGCGACATTAAGATAACTGACAAGGTATTTTCCCAGTTACTGATAATATTCCCGGCCCCTTCGCGGCTAAAAATAAAATCATAATAATTGGTTATCTGTTTCAGGTTTTTTGGGTCTATGTTGTGTTGATAAAAGCCAACCCAGCCGCGGTTGACCATTAAGAAATTACCAGAACTGTCGAGTATAGCTGTGGGGTAGGGGTCCAGTGCCCGCAGCGTCATCACCATGGATTTGCGCAACCACTTTAGTTCAGGGGCATGGAAGTCCACCTGCTTAACGATGGGGGCATAACCGGCGGCGATTAACAGGTGATTACTGTCCCGCTGGCCCAATTCCATAACGGTGGCAATATCTTTTACCATAGCTTCACTGGGGCGACCGCTGCCCCCTTCAATCCGGCTGATATGCCGCTGGGAGCTATCCAGCCTAAAGGCTAATTCCTCTTGGCTGAGGCCATGTACCTCGCGCCAGAATCTAACAAAGCGGCCAATGGTTAATTTCAGTGGGGGGTCAAAGTTATCTGTTGGCATATTAAATAGGGCTGGGAACAAGATATAAGACACCATAGTAACCTTGTAACCATTGATCGACAATCCCTCCTGCAATGACAAGCCATGATAAGGCTTTTGGTATTTCCTGCTGCCAGTTTAGTATTGTTAGCGCTGACAATAATCTCTATAGTTGTGCCCTCAAAATTTCTCACTAGAAGGTCTTAGGGTATGGCTAAACGGGTTTATCTGTTTAATGAAGGTTCAAAAGATGATCGTAACCTGCTGGGTGGCAAGGGGGCTAACCTCTGTGAAATGACCGCCATGGGCTTGCCGGTTCCTTTCGGTTTTGTTATCACCACACCGACTTGCCGTGAGTTCTTCGAGTCCGGTAATAAACTACCCAGGCACCTGGAAACCGAGTACAACGTAGCCCTGCGTTTGGTAGAGGAAAAAATGGGGGCGAGTTTTGGTGACCCTGACAACCCACTACTTTTCTCAGTCCGTTCCGGGGCGCCGGTTTCAATGCCCGGTATGATGAATACCATTTTAAACCTCGGTATGAATGACGAAATTGCCGAGGGGTTGGCCAAAAAAACCAATAACCCCCGTTTTGCCTATGACTCCTACCGCCGCTTTATCCAGATGTATGCCGATGTAGTACTAGAGACGGATGGCGAGCAGTTTGAGCATGAAATCGAGAAATATAAAAAGGCCCATGATAAAACGCTGGATGTTGAAATGACGGCGCAAGACTGGCAGGCGATTATTGCCATTTTTAAAAAGTTGGTTGATTTTCCACAAAATCCTGCGGTGCAGTTAAAAGAAGCGATTGCTGCAGTGTTTTTATCCTGGAATACGCCAAGGGCAATTTTCTATCGCGAGATGAATAATATTCCCGCCAGCCTGGGTACGGCTGTCTGTGTACAGGCCATGGTGTTTGGCAACTTTGGTGATGACTCCGGTTCTGGTGTGGCGTTTACGCGTAACCCATCTACGGGTGATCATGAATTTTACGGCGAGTACCTGACTAATGCCGCCGGTGAAGATGTGGTGGCAGGTATTCGCACGCCATTGCCCATTAGCCACCTGCAGCAACAAATGCCCGAGGTATACCAGCAATTATTTGAAACGCAAAAACGTCTTGAGCAACACTACCAGGATATGCAGGATATGGAGTTTACCGTGCAGGAAGGTAAGTTCTATATGTTGCAAACCCGTAGTGGTAAACGCACGGGCAGGGCGTCAGTAAAAATTGCTGTGGATATGGTAAATGAAGGTTTAATCGGGGAAAAAGAAGCCCTGATGCGTGTGTCGCCGGAACATGTGGATGCCTTTTTGCACCCCATGATTGATGTCAATGCCAAAACCGATATCGTCGCCAAAGGCTTGCCAGCAAGTCCTGGTGGTGCCACTGGCAGGATAGTATTTTCTGCGGATGAAGCCGTTGAGGTTGCCGCCGCCGGTAATAAAGTGATTCTGGTGCGCCGCGAAACCACCCCGGAAGATATTCACGGTATGAAAGTGTCAGAAGGCATTCTGACTGAGTTGGGTGGGATGACATCACACGCAGCAGTTGTGGCTCGTGGTATGGGTGTCTGTGCGATTACCGGTTGTGGTGAACTAACTATTGATTACCAAGCGGGCACTGCAACTACCGATGAGGGTGTGGTCATGAAGCGTATGGATGAAATTACGCTGGATGGCTCTACCGGTGAAGTGATGCTGGGTGATATTCCAAAAACTGAAGCCAGCGCCAATGATGATTTCCAGACCTTATTATCCTGGGCGGATAAATACCGTCGCTTAGCAGTACGTGCCAATGCCGAAACTCCGGAAGATGCAGCCAAAGCGCGAGAGCTGGGTGCAGAGGGTATAGGCTTATGTCGTACCGAGCATATGTTCTTTGATGCTTCCCGTATCGATATTATGCGTGGCATGATTCTTTCTGAAGACAAGCAAGAGCGCCAGGGTTACCTTGATCAGTTACTGGCTTTTCAGCGGGAAGATATGCTGGCCTTATTTAAAGAAATGCATGACCTGCCAGTCACTATTAGATTGTTAGATCCACCACTGCATGAGTTTTTACCCCATGGGGAAGAGGAGTTGGTTGAGCTGGCGGCTCGCCTGGGCAAGCCCGCTGATAAAGTGCGCGAGATTGTGCAAAGCTTACAAGAAGTGAACCCCATGCTCGGTTTCCGTGGTTGCCGCTTGTCTATTGTGTATCCGGAAATTACTGAAATGCAGGTGAAGGCTATTGCCGAGGCTGCGGTATTGGCCCACAAGGCTGGTTATAACCCCAGCCCGGAAATTATGATTCCACTGGTGGTCAACGTCCGTGAAATTCGAGCCATTACCCAAATTATTGAGCGCGGCATTATTTCAGTGTTAGAGAAAGAGTCAGTTTCATTCCCCTATAAAATTGGCACCATGATGGAAACCCCGCGCGCCTGTTTAGGTGCGGAGCGTTTAGCCAATTCTGTAGAGTTTATGAGTTTTGGTACCAATGACTTAACCCAGATGACTTACGGGTTTTCCCGCGATGATGTGGGTAAATTTGTCCCGGACTATCTGGACCGCAATTTAGTGGAAGATGATCCTTTTGTTAGTCTTGACCAACGGGCCGTTGGCAAGCTGATGAAGATGGCCATTGAAGATAGCCGTGAAGCCAAAGAAGGTATTAAATACGGCATCTGCGGTGAGCATGGCGGTGACCCAAGGTCAATACAGTTTTGCCATGAGTTGGGTCTGGATTATGTAAGCTGCAGCCCTTACCGGGTACCGGTTGCCCGCATTGCAGCAGCGCAGGCTAATGTGACTTTAACTTGATATTGGGTGAGTAGATGGGGCAGGCCATGACTATCGTCATTCCCGCGAAGGCGGGAATCCAG
>JAAELM010000242.1 GCA_024226635.1 Oceanicoccus sp.
GTTATGGGTAATGCCCTCGAAAGCCACCGGGATAGCATTTATGCCGCACGGGGAATGGCAATTGAAGGTGGATTGCCTTATGACGTACCAGCTTTAACAGTAAGGCGCATTTGTGGTAGTGGTGCTCAGGCAATATTAAACGCCACACATATGCTGCTATTAAAAGATTATCCGGAAGACAAGCCGTTTCTAATTGCCGGTGGTGCAGAAAGTATGCAATATCCGCATATATTGTACAATTTAAGAGGTCGCCGTGTTGGGAATTCCGTCGTAAAGTATGGAGCTATAAATTGTTCTACTTTGCCACATGGCACATATGCCCAAGATTTGCTTCATATGGCGTTGTATGATCCCAGTGCAAATATGGCTATGGCAAATACAGGAGAAAACCTGGGACGCATCTATAAAATTAAGCGTAAAGAAGCAGACCAATTCGCATATCGGTCTCATATGCGGGCAAAAGCTTTTCGTGAAGAAAAGGGATTTGATGATGAAATTGTGCCTGTTGAAGTACCGGTACCAGGGAGTTTTGACAGAACAATGCTTGATTATGATACTCATGTCCGCCCAAATATTAGTTTGGATGGGCTTGCCGGATTACCGCCTGTTTTTGAACCGCCTGATGGTATCATCACACCTGGGAATGCCAGCGCAGTTGTGGATGGGGCAGCGGCAATGGTTGTTTGCCGTGAAAATGATGCTAAACAGCAGGGTCATGATCCTTTGTGCCGGATTGTTGGTTGGGGGGTCGCCGGAGTGGATCCAAAAGTAATGGGTATTGGTCCTGTTCCAGCAACAAAACTAGCTTTGGAGATGGCCGGTATTAAAGCAGATCAGCTAGATACAATTGAACTTAATGAAGCGTTTGCACCTCAGGCGCTGGCTTGCATCCAGGATTTTGAAAAA
>JAAELM010000243.1 GCA_024226635.1 Oceanicoccus sp.
ATCCTGTTGCTGTTCAACAGTGAAAACATACGACTTCGTGTCGCAGTAACGTCTTAGTTAAGCGGCCCAGAAAGGCGCAGCCTTTTTGGGTCCGGTGGAGGCGCGTAGCGCCGGAACGTACTTAAACGATTTGTTATGTGACTTCACGTGAGTTTCTCGCCTGGATCGAGATAAAACATGCGTTTCCAGCCTTGTGTGTCAGTTGTAGATTTCCAGGGCAAAGGAATTACAGACAATATCGAATAATGCAGGTGCGGCGGTTTTCCAGCCGCATTTCCGCTTGAACCAAGCGTGCCAATTTGACTTGAACCCCATACCCACCGACCAGTCGTGACTGTTCGAGCTTGTAAATGTGCGTAGTAATGCAGCCGCCATTTTGGCCCCAAAATAGCAACCACGTTTCCACCTTTTGACAGTTCGCCAGAGTAGAGAACCAAGCCTCCTGTTGCCGCTATGACAGATGTATTTTGCTGTCCAAAGATATCGATGCCTTTGTGCACTCCAGATGAACCCCAAGGTTCATACCAAAAGGTCTGATCGCTCCAGTCATTAGAACTTGCACCAACCACTGGCATAGCCAATTCTTCTGGCAAGACCAAGCCTATCGCCAAGAAAAGGAACCCGACGACTATGAACCTGAGGATGAGCTTTCGTATGCGCATATACTCACATAACGTCTTAGTTAAGCGGCCCAAAAGGGCGCAGCCTTTTTGGGTCCGGTGGAGGCGCGCAGCGCCGGAACATACTTGAACGATTTGTTATAAGCGCCTCGGTTATTTATGTTCAGCAACATAGTCTTTAAGCACACGATCCATGTGACCTTGCCAACCCTTACCTTCTGCACGAAAATATTCTGCGACTTCAGGACTCACCCTAATACTTATAGCCACCTTTGTAGGTGCCTTTTGTGCTCCTCTCTCACCAACACCTTTCTTTATTTTGGCAAGTAATTCAGGATTCACTTCGGCTAATGGCTTAAAGCTTTTAAAGTCTTCAGCAGTTAGCTCGCGAACTTCGCCATTTTCATCAATCAATGATTTGCTGCTCATAACTTTTTACCTCTCTTCGATTTGCTTTACGGAAAGAAATCACGCGAATACCTTTTTCTGTTTCACTGAAGCAAACGAAATGTAACCTTTCCTCTAGCAAACCGTAAGCCGTATAGCGCACCTCTCCGTAATCTATGCGCTCATCTTCGTTTATCCAGGCATTATCCCAATCTAGTTCAGCAACTCGTTCAAAACTTAACTTGCGATGCTTGATGTTGTGCCGATTTTTACTGGGGTCATATGTAATAAACATTATTTAATTATATATACAAATAAATATTCATCAAGCCTTAACATATATCTACAATTAGATATTGGAAGAAAACTTCAGGTTAATTCTTAGCTTATAACGTCTTAGTTAAGCGGCCCAGAAAGGCGCAGCCTTTTTGGGTCCGGTGGAGGCACGAAGTGCCGAAACGTACTTGAACGATTTGTTATGCGACGACCTGTCGGCCATTTGAAACACACCCGGCCAGTCAAGAAGATTGTCCGGGGATGACTCCAGCTCACAATCCCGTGACCTTTCAACATGAATCCCCATCATTAGAAAAGTCGCCATCTTTGAATCTTCCCCTAACACTCTCATTATTTCGATAGTTTCTGATCTGCGACCCACTCGCTGCTCCAGGGAGTCTACAAGTTGATTTAAGACTTCTGCAGGGGTCTTGCCTTGCGCATCAAGCACAATATTTTCAAACAAGGACACTTGGCCGGTATCCATAACCTGCCCAGCTTCAACAATCCGCACTTGTGGCCCACACCCAATTATTTGAGCCTTCACAAATATGTAGTCATTTGTCTCAAAACGATCAGAAACGTCAGCTGCCAGTAGAAATGCAGGTAATACTGCAAAAACTAGAATCCATCTCTTCATTTTAGAATCCATCCTTTCACTTTATTAGCATAACGTTTTAGTTAAGCGGCGGCCACGGAGTGGCTGTCCGGTGAAGCCAGCTTGCTGGCGGAACGTACTTGAACGTTTTGTTATGCATTTGCCCGCCTTGCTTGTTGAAGAAACGCAAAATGTATGGCCACAACTATAGGTGGAAGAACACCAAAAACTATAGCAAGCCTGCCGTAAATTATGACCAAACAAACTGATGCAATAATGCCAGCAGCCACGCCCCACTTAAAGCTTCGTATAAAAGGATAGTCCTTACCTTGAATAGTATGAACTACGAGCGACCATAAAATAACTATTGCATAAACACCAGCGATGTTCCCTACTGCGGACAAGGGCAGGAACAGGTCGTAGTTGGTACTAGAATCCAAGTGCTGCATAACTGATGCCGGGATACCGATCAGCAGTGTAAGCACCAATGTGTAACACAGCACTAAAGTTAATGGACCAAGCAGAATAAGCGCTTCTAGAGACAGCAGCAGTTTCCTCATGATGCATAACGTCTTAGTTAAGCGGCGCGGCTTGCCGCGTCCGGTGGAGCCAGCTTGCTGGCGAAACGTACTTGAACGATTTGTTATACATGAATTAAAACCACGACCAAAAACAAAACGACCCACACAAAGGCAACCGCACCAGTTGCAAATGGCCAAAATGGGCTACTCGGTACGTGCCCTCTAATCGCGATCTGACCAACAAGACGGCCAAGCAACGCTACTAAAGGCAAAATAACAATAGCAATTAGTGCCATTTTGAGATTGCCACCAAAGAAGCCAAGATAACTTGTGGTAAGAAACACAAAGAGTGTGGCAAATAGAAATAGCATGGCCAGTACACGAAATGGCCACCGAACAACTTGTATGTTGCTTGAACTGTCCAATGTCTCACCAACCTGGTTCACGAGTTGTATAACGTCTTAGTTAAGCGGCCCAGAAAGGCGCAGCCTTTTTGGGTCCGGTGGAGGCACGAAGTGCCGAAACGTACTTGAACGATTTGTTATGCGACGACCTGTCGGCCATTTG
>JAAELM010000244.1 GCA_024226635.1 Oceanicoccus sp.
GCTCACCAGCCGGCTTATCCCGACGAAAAGTGGATCGAGATCAATTTGACCGCCCAACAAGTCACAGCCTGGGAAGGTAATGTGCCGGTCTTTTCATATATTGCCTCTACCGGGCTGCCCAATACCCCCACTGTGCAGGGCGAATTTAATATTTACCACAAACTAAAAGCTACCCTGATGGCCGGCCCTGGCTACTATCTGCCGGATGTGCCCTATACAATGTATTTCTACGGCAGTTATGGCCTGCACGGCACTTACTGGCACAATAATTTTGGCCAACCTATGAGCCACGGCTGCGTAAATTTAGAAACCGGCAATGCTCAAGAATTGTTTGAGTGGGCTGATCCGGTTATCCCCCCTGGCCAAACGCAGGTGGTGGCCGGCGCCAATAACCCTGGCACGTTGGTGGTTGTGCATAAGTAGGGCTTATATCTTCACCTCACCCCCACATAAGTAATTTTCATAACTAACTTGTGACTTTATATTATGGCCGTTTGACAATGTTAGAGTAACATAAAAAGGTGTTTTCAAGCTCCAAGCGGGTGTGTCACCCGCGACTTGGGCCAAAAACGGCCTTGATTTCGCCTAAATCGGGGGTGACACACCCCCTCAGAGCCTAATTTAACATTCTCGGTATCGCCAATAATGTGATAACTTAGAATTGAAAACTACTTAAAAGTATTGGTTTCAAACTAATCTCAGTATAGTAATCGTCTAAAAATAAGTTCCTACAAGTTCCTGCTGAGTTTTACACTCACCCGGGTCCCCTCTCCCAGCGTTGAACTAATCATCAAAACACCGCCCAATCTCTCTGCCCTTTCCCGCATACTGACCAGCCCTATTCCCCCCTGCTTGCCGGTGGCGGCGGTATCGAAACCCTGGCCGTTGTCCGCTATCTCTAACTCTACCCATTCGTCATTAACGCGAAGGTACACAATCACCGAGGTTGCTGTGGCATGTTTGAGGGTATTATTAAGAGCCTCTTGGGCAATA
>JAAELM010000245.1 GCA_024226635.1 Oceanicoccus sp.
AGACGTAGAGGGTCGGCGTGTAGCCCTCCTCTCGGAGGGTTTATCCCGCAACCGGACTCTTTCAGCTACACCAGTCCGGCGTGATTTCACGAGGCTGCACCATTCGCTTTATGCTACGGTCTATGGGTTTGGCTAGCACCCCTGGCTGAATACGACCCTTCTCCATTGCGTCCGTAGGTGCGGGGAAATCTGTTGCCGGCGGCTTTCGCCATGCGCCGGTGCCTCATTCCTCACCTTAGTCACTATGTCGACTGGGCCTCCTCGGCACATTGTCAGGGCAAGTTCAGCCGATACATTACTGCAACGACCCGCCCCCAGCCTATCCACCTGAAAGAGCATCTGGTGGAACAAGGACTTTCACCTTGCTAGTAGAGAGGTCTTTTGACCTCGTACACGGCCAAAATCACTGGGGAATTTAAGCTGCGCAACGCAGTGGAGTGGCTTAAATTTTTCCATGTGCATTTTCATTGTTAGGCATTTTATTTAATTGCCTCTCAATAGATATTATTACTTCATAAGCTATTTGTCTCACAGTATGGAGCTCAACGTCTTTCACTGCTTGATAAGTCTGCCCATCACTGAAAACAATGCCAACACTATTATTACGTGTTAAATCAGCGTAAGCACTATCTAAATTAGGATCGACATGAGCTCCTCCATCTTTATTTGAAAGTGCGAGTATAAGCTCCCGCCTTGAAAATGAATTTTGATTATTATCTTTTAATACTATTTTATTCCACCACTCAGGGAAAAATACAAATTTATTATGTTGCCCCGGTACCTTTCTTGAGAGGAATGCATAAT
>JAAELM010000246.1 GCA_024226635.1 Oceanicoccus sp.
GTTTCAAGACCAGCCTGGGCAATCAACGCTTCGGGTTGAATACCTAATTTTTCAGCGGCTTGCTTAGCCATGGCATAGACCTGCTGAATAAAGGACTGGCTGCTGCCATCAAACTCCATCGCCATAGATTTAGGTTTAGCCGCTAACTGCCCAGCCGTTTGGTTGACGGCAGCTTTGGCAGACTCAACCCCGGGAATAAACCCGGTATAGTTATTACGCTTATCCAGATACTCCTGAACGCTACCCGCTGCTGTTGATTTTTCTTCATTGCCATAGCGTTGTTTAAGTTGACGTACCATCACTTCAGCAATACCCATACCTCTACCTTGGGAAAGGGATAAAGCCATTTGGTCGTCAAACATATCCTGGTACATATCGCCTTCTTTGCTGGATAGAAAATTCCCTTCAGCAAAAACGCTATTGGCAGAACGCATGCTCTTCATCATCATCCGCACCATCATGGATTCAAATTGCTCGGCAATTTTTTCCAGCGCCTGGTCTTTATCCTTACGACCTAATGCGGTGATAGAATTCAGGTTGGCCAGGTCGGTGTATGAATCCGCGCCGACGTTGGCATTTGTGGTGGTTGTGTTAATCATTTCAACTACTCGTCAACTATTCGTCAACTATTCGCTAGATTACAATCAGGTCAGCTTGTAGAGCGCCGGCTTGTTTTAATGCTTCTAAAATTGCCATTAAATCACCGGGAGCTGCACCGACTTCGTTAACGGCTCTAACCAGTTCATCAAGTGTGGTGGTTGCTTCAAAGGCAAACATACGGCGGGTCTCCTCAGACACGCTCACTTCTGACTGTGGTACTACGACAGTTTGGCCGCCAGCAAAAGCATTCGGCTGACTTATCTGTGGGGTGCTGGTAATTGTCACGGTTAAGCTACCGTGGGTAACCGCTCCGGCCCGCACTCGAACATGCTCGCCGACTACGATGGTGCCAGTACGTGAATTGATAATAATTCTTGCCGGGGCTTTACCTGGGTTGACCTCAACGTTTTCCAGTAGTGACATAAATGACACGCGCTGGTTAGGATCTCTGGGGGCCGTAACATGAATAGAAGCCGCATCAGAAGCACGGGCAATATCAGGGCCTAACAACTCATTAATGCTCTCGGCAACCCGACGAGCAGTAGTAAAGTCAGCGCGGTTTAAGTTAAACGTTAGGTGCGTACCACTGGAAAAACTATTGGCTATCATTCGTTCCACAATAGCGCCATTAGGAATACGCCCCGCACTGGGAATATTCACCGTCACACTGGAACCATCGGCACCCTCTGCGCCAAAACCACCAACAACTAACTCACCTTGCGCAATAGCATAAACCTGGCCGTCAGCACCTTTTAAGGGTGATAACAATAAGCTGCCGCCACGTAAACTTTTCGAATTACCTATTGATGAAACCTGCACATCAATAGTTTGTCCGGGCTTGGCAAAAGGAGGTAGTGTGGCATGAACAGTCACCGCGGCTACATTTTTTAGCTGGAAAGACTCGCCTTCAGGTAGCTGTATACCCAACTGCTGTAACATGGAACGGAAGGACTGGGTGGTGAAAGGTGTCTGGGTTGTCTGGTCACCGGTGCCGTCCAAACCGACAACCAGGCCATAGCCTATAAGCGGGTTGTCACGCACACCGGCAATATCTGCAATATCTTTTAAACGCTCAGCCTGTACTGACAGTACTGTTGTCCACATAAGCACAATGGCTATCAAACTTTTGGCCAACGGACTTTTATGATTACGCAATTTAGATAACATCATCTTTACACCCAAAATAGTTTAAAACGGCCAGTATTCGCTATTAAAGAAACGTGAACCCCAACCCTGCTTGTTGGAATCGGCCAGGTCGCCAGTACCGCTATAGGTAATTCTTGCATCTGCCAGGCGGGTAGAGAGAATCGTGTTATCTGGCTGCACATCTTCGGGACGAATCAAACCGCGAATACGTATAAATTCTTCTCCGCGATTAAACGTCATCCATTTTTCACCACGCACTACCATTAAACCGTTAGGTAATATTTCTGAAACGGTAACAGCAATGCTGCCGCTTAAGCTGTTGCTTTGATCACTTGAAGACTCACCAATTAATTCACGGTCCTGGTTTATCTCTGTCTGCAAGTTGTAATCTCCCAGGGAAGGTGCCACCCCTAATACCGTACCGGCATCAAATGAGGTTGCACTTTCTTTGGTGATTTCTGTATCGGCCGTTTTACTCGACTGGGTTCTCTCGCTAAGAATAACGGAAATAATATCCCCTACCCGGTTAGCGCGGCGGTCTTCAAACAGCGCCACGGAAAAGTCCGGACGATAAATACCGCCACGGTTAGGCTGTGGTATTTCAGTGATGGCAGGAATCACCGGCGCATAAGCGGGATCATCAGGTAATGGCTCCGGCCCAATGGTGCAAGCCGAAAGCAATAGGGCTAAGCCTGTAAAACAAAACTGTCGAAATAAAACGCTCATCATTCGATACCTATGCTGTTTCGTATAATTACAGGTTCTGTGAGATGTATTGCAGCATTTGATCAGCTGTCGAGATCACTTTTGAATTCATCTCGTAAGTTCGCTGGGTAGTAATCATACTCACCAGCTCTTCTACTACATCCACATTGGAATTTTCCAAAGAACCCTGCTCTATGCTGCCCAACCCCTGATTACCAGGAAGGCCAGTATTCGGTGTACCGCTAGCCGCCGTTTCAGTAAACAGGTTAGAACCAATCGCCTGTAAACCAGTTGGGTTAACAAAATTAGTGACTGTTAAGGTGCCTAAGGTCTGGGGGCTTGGCTGGCCAGCAATAGACGCCTCAACAATACCGTCAGAGCTGATAGAAATAGTTTGTGCGTCTTCTGGTACGGTAATACTCGGCTGCAATTCCAAACCACGGGCCGTTACAATAGCGCCATCAGCATTAATCTGGAATTGGCCATTACGGGTATAAGCCGCGCTGCCGTCCGGTAGCAGTATTTCAAAAAAGCCTCTGCCGACAATGGCCATATCCAAGGGCTTGTCAGTTATTTGCATGCTGCCTGCAGAAAATTCCTTTTGTGTGCCGATAACGCGCACACCAGTACCAACCTGTAAACCCGATGGCAATTGAGTATTTTGAGAAGACTGGGCACCAGGCTGGCGACGAATTTGATACAGCAAATCTTCAAATACGACATCGTCGCGCTTAAAACCTACCGTTGCTGCATTGGCCAGGTTATTAGATATGGTCGCCAGGCGCGTGTCTTGGGCACTTAATCCGGTTTTACTAATCCATAATGACTGATTCATAACTAACCTCTGTTAAACTTTTTCATTGTTTAATTATTCAATATTTAATTATTTAATACCTACTGTGCGCGCAATACCTGGGCAGCAGCACTGGAATTTTCTTCGATCATTTTCATCATCTTGACGTTGACTTCAAACTGTCTTGCCAACGCCATAATGCTGGTCAATTCATCCACCGCATTTACATTACTGGTTTCAAGAAAACCGGACTGAAGACGAATTGAAGCGTCAGGTGCTTGCTCTTGCCCATCGCGACGACGGATCAGGCCATCTTTACCTTTGACCAGTTCTGCGTACTCCGGCTTAACCAGTTTGATACGGTCAACCGTAGCTAACACTTCTACTGACTGACCTGCGGGCTGGATCGTAATCGTGCCATCGGCACCCAGGGTTACCTTATCGGAGGGAGGCAACGCAATGGGGCCACCATTACCAAGTACCGGCAGGTTGTTACCGGTTAATAACTGGCCATTGGGGTCGAGTTTTAATGAACCCGCACGGGTAAAAGCTTCAGTACCATCAGGCGCCCTTACCGCAATCCAACCATCTCCCTCTACGGCCATATCCAAATCGCGTCCTGTTTCATTAAGTGAGCCACGCTGAAAATCCGTACCCGGACTCTCTGCACGAGAGTAAGCACGGGTACTTAGACCTTCACCGTAATACACCCCCATGGAACGGGCCTGGGCAAAGTCCGCCTGAAAGCCGTTGGTATTGGCATTGGCCAGATTGTTAGCGCGTATTGCCTGGGCAGACATAATATTCTGGCCACTGGCCATTGCTATATACACCGCCTTGTCCATACTTTTCTCCGCTTTAATCACCCTTGCCGCATGGCAATAGGGGTGGAATTTGTTTGCCGCTTTTGGCTGTAAAAGCCTATTTTTAAAGGCTTTTTCTGTTTAATAGAGAAATTGCAAGATGGGTGCCAAGTTTGGGGGAAATAAAAAAAAGCCGCGAATCCTGTCGCGGCTTTGGCTATCTACTGGGCCACGGCATTATCGAATATTGATAATGGCCTGAGTCACAGTATCAGCCGTTTCGATGGTTTTCGCATTGGCCTGAAAGTTACGCTGGGCAATAATCAAACGTACCAGTTCTTCGGATAAATCCACATTGGATTCTTCCAATGCGCCAGATTGAATGGCACCCAGTGTGCTGGTTAGTGGCGCGCCGAATACCGGCTCACCGGATTCAAAAGACTGGGCCCAAGAGGTATCACCCTGCGGGCTTAAGCCCTGTTCATTGGCGAAGGATGCCATAGCGACCTGTCCCAATATCAGCGCTTCGCCATTAGTGTAACGGGCAAAAACTTCACCGGTACTATTGATTTCCAGACCACTTAGCTGGCCCGTGGCAAAACCATCCTGATCAACGTTGGCTACAGCAAAGTCACTACCGAACTGGGTAGAGGCACCAATGTCCACCAGGAAATCGGACGTTGTGGCTGTTGAACCATCGGAGGATGATTGGTTAGCGCCCTCCGGGTTCCAGTTATCGATATTTAATACTGCCGGGTCCGAGCTTTGCAAGGTACCGCCTGTATCAAAAGACAATTCGAAATACGGTACATTAAAGCCAGCAACTGTGGCTGTATTGATCGAGTCCGCTGTGGATACAGCTGTCGCGGACAGCGCAATTGTAGTGGCATTAAGAATGTCTAATATATCCTGCGCCTCGCTGGTGCTGACTGGTAATCCATAAGCAGCACCCGAAGCTTGTGCTGCGGCGTTATCAAGGGAATCAATAGCGGCCTGAAATTCAGCAGAAGAATTGGTGGTGGTTGCAGTGTCCCTGGCATTAACCAGGACGGCTCTTGTATCTATCATAATTGTAGACAGAATAGTATCTTCACCACCGGCAATACTAGCTACGGCGTCTTGTGCGCTGCCCTGCAAAGTCGTCATAAATATCGCCGCTGCCTGGGCATTAACATTGGCGGCAGCGGCATCAGCCACATCGGTTGCATCAATGGCACCAGTACCCAGTACATTTTGCAAAGTACCATTTTCATCGGGAATATAGCTATACATATTCCAAACATTATCGGAGGGAGACTTTACATAGTAGGTTGAAAGCACATGCGACTGACCGCGACTATCAAAGATTGTCAGAGAGGTTGAGCTGTTAAATGTATCGGCATCATTTGGATCAAACGGAGACACGATAGGAGTAGAGCCCCGGGCATCCAGGTTAAATAATAAATCCACTTGCTCTGTCGCCGCCGGTGGCAAATCACCCACCTGCACTTGTAAATCATCCGGGGTACCACCAACACCTGTACCAGACCCGGTAGGCAAAAAGCCCTGCAAACGAGAGCCACCGTTGTTGGTGATATAACCAGACTCATCCAAACCAAAGTAACCTGCACGAGTAAAGGTTGTGGCACCCGACGTATCCGACAGAATAAAAAAGCCTGTACCGTTAATGGCTAAATCCAGGCTGTTGTCAGTAAAAGACACATTACCCTGGTCAAATTGCTGCGCAATCGCGTTAACCAACACACCACTACCGGCGCTATTATTACCACTACCCACTAGAGAGTTGGCATATACATCACCAAACTCTGCACGGGAGCGTTTAAAACCTGTAGTACTAGCGTTAGCAATATTATTACCGGTTACTTCCAAATCCGTGTTAGCGGCACGGAGTCCACTGAGTGCGGTATTAAAAGTCATGGTGTTACCCCTTTTTTTTTAGCTATGTAATAAATTCAGCCTGCCACCCGTTGGCGGCAAGCTACAAAATTTCTCTGATTTCTGACATGGATTTAGTGCCAGCACCGGCAATATTTAAGCTGATGGTGCCATTGGCCCCAACACTCACGCTATCCACGTTATGGCTTAATGCGGTATTTAATCGAACTGGATTACCACCGTAGTTGGCCGTTACTTCAAAGGTGTAAAAACCGGCTGGTAATTGATTGCCTGCGCCATCAGCACCGTCCCAGGCAAAGGGTATTTCACCCGCGGTATTTTTACCCATCATTTCTTCGGCTACTTGTTCTCCGTCCGAGTTAAAAACTTTAACTTTTAGATCATTGGTACTCTGGGTTAAATCAATGGTACCGGCGATTAAGCCGTCATTACCCAGATAGGAAGTCTCAGAATCAACTTTGACGAAACGCCCCACCATGGCCGATGCCTGTAGCGCCTGATTCGACTGGAACGAACCGACGAAGTCATTCATCGTATTGTTTAATTTATCCAGACCTTCAACCGAACTGAACTGCGCCAGCTGCGCAACAAATTCGCTGTTTTCCTGCGGGTCCAGTGGGTTTTGGTTTTGCATTTGCGTCACCATCAACTCAAGAAAAACATCTTGCCCCAGCTCTTGTTTTTCTTTGCCGACGGTAGTGGAGCCATACTTTTCACGGACGGAAATATCGCTAAGTAGGCCGGTGCTAATTGAGTCTGTCATCGTTATGATCCGTTTTTGTCTACATCAAATAAGGTTTAAAAATTTATTACTCTGGGCAAGCTTACTGCCCCAGCGTTAACACTCTCTGCATCATGGTTTTAGCGGAGTTCATCACTTCAACATTGATCTGGAAAGAGCGCGACGCAGAAATCATATCTGCCATCTCTTCCACCATATTGACGTTGGGGTAATACACATAGCCATCTTTGTCGGCTTTTAAGTGGTTGGGCTCATACCTGCGCTCCAACGGCTCATCGGACTCGACAATGCCACTGACACGCACACCCATTGCCGAATCACTGGCCATGGGGTTCATCGACATATAATCGTTGTTGATCATATCCCGGCGCATGGTTTCAAAAACCGGGTGGCGAGCGCGGTATACCTGGCTGGCATTACTGTCTGCGGCCTGCGCATTGGCCAGGTTACTGGCCGTGGTGTTCAGCCGAATACTTTGTGCTGACATTCCCATGCCAGCAATATCGAAAACACTATTCAGTGACATTAAACATCTCCTTTAATGGCATTTCTCAACCCTTTGAACTTGCCATTTAGAAATTGGAAACTGGCTTGAAAATCCATGGTATTTTGAGCAAAGCGGCTCATCTCAACCTGCTCTTCAACGGTATTGCCATCCAGCGAAGGCTGTAGTGGCGTGCGATATAGCAACTCAGGATTAACCATATCGCTGGCGCCGGCACCAAAGTGGCGGCTATTGGTCGCAGCCATGTTGGTGCTACTGGCACTCATCTGGCCTCTAAGGATGCTTTTAAAATCAATATCACGGGCTTTAAATCCGGGCGTGTTGGCATGGGTCAGGTTATTGGCCAATACTTCTGCTCGCTTGGCGCGAACATGCAGGGCCTTTTCATGAATACCTAATGCACTGTCAAAACTGATTGCCATCTTTACCTAACCTGAAACGGATTAATTAGAATCTCAGCTAAGTTATAGCAAGGGGTATGCCAGAGTTATAAGCTGTTGATAGTTAAGGAGTTAATTTTTTGGTCGGGAGGATAACGGCAAGCAGTTTCCGCTTTTTAAGGGGATGTGGCAAGGGGCGGCAATAATCACGAAGCAACGTCATTCCCGCGAAGGCGGGAATCGAGACTGCATCCAGATCACTGGATTCCCGCCTTCGCGGGAATGACGGTTATGGGGTTATATCGCGCGGTAGATAATACCGGGATGGCACTGCACCATTTCGTAATACTCTTTTACCCCGGATAAACCTTCAGAGGCACCGAGAATCAAGTAGCCACCGGGGCGTAAGCTGGTATGAATACGGCGTAAAATATCCAGCTTCAGCTCGGCAGAAAAATAAATCAGTACGTTGCGGCAGAACACCACATCGAATTTACCCATGGTGGAAAAACTGTCCATCAGGTTTCGGGCTTGAAAACGAATAGGCTTACGCAACTCTGGCTTCACCCTCCAGACATCGCCATCGGCTTTATCAAAGAAACGCTTAAGGCGATCCTGACTTAAACCACGCCCCAGGGACAGGCTGTCATATTCACCCCGCTTACATTGCTCCAACATGGAAGCGGATAAGTCGGTAGCCACTATTTCAACGGGGCTCTTTAAACTTCCCATTTTGGAACTGCGATACTCTTCTGTCATCATAGCCAGCGAATAGGGTTCCTGACCTGAAGAACAGGCGGCACACCAAACCCGCATAGAGCCATTGCGCCCTTGCTGAAACTCAGGCAACAATTTATTTTTAAAGATGTCAAAGGGGTGGCTATCGCGAAACCATAAGGTTTCATTGGTGGTCATGGCATCAATGACCGCCTCTTTAAGTTTGCGATTAGTGATCTGACTTATACGCTTAACCAGCTCACGTAAGGTTTCAATATTGTGCTCGACCATTAACGCATTTAAACGGCTGGAAACTAAATACTGCTTGTTTTCACCCAGCAAAATACCGCAGGCATCCTCAAGGAAATCCCGAAACACTTGATAATCAACAGGTGAACTAGCAACCATTGGCAACCTCGAATAAGGCAGACATACGACGGCCAAACGCTAGTAACATAGAAAACTCCGAAAATACTACAACTACTCAATGCCGCTGTTGTTAACAGCGGCAAACTTTTAATTTTAACGGTATATTACTGACAAGCTATCAGCTTGCACCATCGGCGGCTTTTATTCTATCTGTCACCATGGTGGCCAGCTGGTCCGGGTTGAATTTAGCCAGGAAGTTATCCGCCCCAACCTTCTTCACCATCGCCTGATTAAATACGCCACTGAGCGAAGTATGCAACACCACATGCAGGTCAGCCAATCGAGGGTCGTTCCTTACTGCAGCTGTCAGCGTATAACCATCCATCTCAGGCATCTCGATATCGGAAATCATCACCAGGTATTTTTCCGCCACACTCTCCCCCGACTCGGCAATTTCCAACAAATGATCCAGGGCCTGCCTGCCATCATTAAGCAAGGTAGTTTCAACACCTACGGTTTCAACACAGCGCTTGATCTGCTTACGTGCTATCGCCGAGTCGTCCACAATTAATACATGCTTTGATTGCGCTGACTGGGTGACCTCTTCCTCGAGAATTTCCTCAGAAATTTCCTCTTCCATGGGTGACACTTCCGACAGGATTTTTTCTACATCAATAATCTCTACCAGTTTGCCATCCACCTCAGTCACTGCGGTGAGGTAATGCTCTTTGCCTGAACCTTTGGGTGGCGGGTGAATATCTTCCCAGTTCATATTGATAATGCGCTCAACGCCTCGCACCAAAAAGCCCTGGGTGGCGGTGTTGTACTCAGTGATAATGACAAAACAATTATCGATATCTTCCAACCTGGCCTGACCCGTCGCCAGGCTCATATCCATAATCGACAGAGTACCGCCGCGGATATGGGCAATCCCCCTGACCACGGGATTACATTGAGGCATCATGGTGAGTTTGGGGCACTGTAAAACTTCCTTCACCTTGAACACATTAATACCGTAAACCTGGCCACCTGCAAGCTTGAATAACAAGAGTTCCAGCCGGTTTTGGCCCACCAGCTGAGTGCGCTGGTTAACGCTCTCCATTACACCTGCCATACCATTCTCCTGAGAATTGACTACTAATTTGAAACCCAATGCAGTCAATGGCTCAAAGGGCACAGTTATTGCAATGAATCACTAAATACGCATCCACCGACAGTTTTTCGACGATCCTGTTTCGAGCATCATCGCGGTGAAACGTTGGTTTTCCAGGTGAACATAGTGGGCTATCGATATATCCAACAAATTATCTATAGCTATAGCCAGATAACAACGGGGAGTACTACCCCTATTGAGAGCCCGGTTTCAGCCTTAACAGGCAATAGGCACTCAATAGAAACAGTTTAGCCTCTACTACATAGAGCATAGGCCAAGATCATGATAGTACGTAATTTTTTCCTGTTTTTTAGGACGCTGGTTTTAAGGGCAGTGGTATGTCTGTATGCCTGTGTGTCCTACGGGGATGTCGGTGCAGAGGATATCAAAGCCAGGGTCAGCGTATTTATGGACGACTATATCGCCCAATTATCTGAAGATTATAAAGTGGGCGTCCGTGTTGAATACTCCGTCAATATCCTGGACCCCAGACTAGCCATGAAAGACTGCCCCCATGAGCTGGAAACCGAGCTAAAGTCTCGCAATAGCATTGGCCGGGTCAATATTCGGGTTAGCTGCAATGAGCAGAATCCCTGGTCGTTATACGTTCCGGTAGATGTCAACTTATTCCGCCCAATTGTCACCACTATCAGCCCTATCGCCAAGGGCGAAGTGTTGACCAAAGCCGAGCTTGAGATGCGGGAAGTCGATATCAGCCAGTTAAACGGTGCCTATTTTACTGCTATGGAAGAAGTCATAGGGATGCAGGCAAAGCGCCCGATCCGGGCCGATAAAACTGTTATCGCCAACTATCTGTCACCCCCTTTGCTCATTAAAAAAGGGGAACAAGTACAAATGACCGCCCGCTCCGGGGGGCTGGTGGTCAAAATTGCCGGTGTTGCACTGATGGACGGCCATAAGGGACAGCAAATCAGCGTGCGCAACAACCAGTCAAAACGGGTTGTGGAAGCCAGGGTGAGCGGGCCGGGGCAGGTAGCTATCCAGTTGTAAAACGGGGACTGTTATGTGGGCTAGGGTGCCAACTATTGCCGCTCAAGCTAAAGTTCGCGGCGATATTGCCGATAGCCACTACGATCGTTCAGTAAATTGCCCAACAGCGCCCGCGCTACCGTAATGGATGTTGAAAATGGTTAGAGATATCAATGGCTTAGGAGGTTACTCCGGCCCAAAAACACTAGTGGAACAAGGCGGCAAAAAATCCGCCGACAGCCCCACAGCAGCACCTGCAAGCGCTGATAGCAGCAACGCAGCTGACAGCGATGATGTGCAGCTAAGCAGCGAAGTAAAAACCCTGCAAAGCATGGCTGACAAAATTAACAGCCTGCCAGATGCCAATATCGAGCGCGCCGAGAACATCAAGGCAGCCCTCGAAAACGGTGACTATAAGGTCGACGATTTGGTACTCGCCGACAAGATTATAAATTCAGGCGCGCTGTTCTAAAGGCACTGGATTTTCTGGCTAATACCCCCTGGGCAGGGGCTTAACCAGTAGCAAATACAAAAACATCATTACGAACGATCAGAGGTATACAGCAATGACACAGTCTCCTAATAGCAATCTGTGGTCAGAAATCGAAGCCACCTTCGAACACGATATTCCCGCTACCTCAAAGCTTCTCGATTTATTGCAACGAGAGCGCAACGCACTGGAACAACGCAACTACGATGAGTTTCAAAAGATCATCGGCCAAAAGCAACAGATGCTGACCATTTTGGAATTTCACGCCAACACCCGCCAACAATTACTGGCAACCGCCGGCTACCACGACGAGCAAGCCATTCTGGAGGCCGCCGATGTGCAGGCGCCAGCTATTGCCAAAGCCTGGCGTCAGCTCGGTGACCAATGGCAACAATGCCAAAAGCTAAATGCAATCAATGAACGTATTGCCAAGCGTACCCGCCTGGTGGTGGGTCAAATTCTGGATCTATTGCGCGGCCAGAATAGCCGTAACAAGCTCTATACTAAAGAAGGTGATGCCACTACCACCAGCACTGGCCGCCCTATTACCAGCGCCTGATCAAGTACCATTAACACTAAGGCCCTCGGTAAGATTGGGTCTTAGTTGTTGTAACCGAATAAAATCTTCAGGCCGGTCTATATCCATCAATGGTTGCAATTCAAACCAGCTAACTCCCTTTTCTTCCATCCTCGCCACAGTGGTGGCAAAAATACTATCGCCCCCCCACCGCATATCGTTAAACAGCCAGGGCATGGGTTGTCTTAAACCCAGCAAGACATAACCACCATCATCGGCGGGACCAATAACCACTCCCTGCTGTTCCACGCTATCAAAGGCTCGCTGAAGATACTGCGGTGTAATATCGGGGCAATCCGTTCCAACAATCAAAACCTGTTTGGAGCCTTGCAATGCTTTATCCAATGCATAAGACATCCTTTCTCCCAGGTCATTGCCACGCTGTCTATAAACAGGCACAGCAAATCGCTCTGCCAACTCAGTCCACCAATCGTGTTCGCTACCCACCCATAGTTCAATAAAGCAATCTGTTAGCTGAGTTATTGTTTGCAGTGTATGAACCACTAAACGCCGATGTAAATCTGCAGCACTAGCTTCACTTAAGAAAGGTGTTAGCCTGGTCTTTACTTCGCCGGGAACCGGTGCCTTGGCAAATACGACAATCGTTTTTCTATTGTTGCTAGCGGCCATAATAAATTTTTACCAAACGATCCGGGCTCGCTCCCAGAAAATAAGCCAACCGCAACCGCCACATCAAGCCTACCGTTTTTAGTATGCCATGCTGCTCCCAACGCCTGCTGGAAGTCAGTACTTTATCGATGCAAACCCAGGGTGATGAGTGCTGGCGTAAAGTTTTGCACAAACTAACATCTTCCATCAGCGCTATCTCAGGGAAGCGGCCAAGCTGTAAAAACAAAGCCTTTTTAACAAACAAACACTGATCCCCTGTACCTATAGAGGTTAGCCGTGAGCGAAGATTTATAGCGGTTTCAATCACCCGAAAAAAAATATGACGTCCGGTTAAGCTCAGCGAGAAAAAACCCCACTGTTTTTCAGTGCTGGCAAGGGATATTAAAAAAGAAGAAAAATTAGCGGTAAGTAAGGTGTCTGCATGTAAAAACAACAACCAGCGGCCTTGCGCTAAATCTGCACCGGCATTCATCTGCCTCGCCCTGCCCTTTTCAGTCACCACCAACTGGTCCACCCATGGAGCTGCCTGCTCAGCGGTATGGTCATCACTGCCACCATCCGCAAGAATAATTTCACACCCCTGGTTACGTAACATCTGTAAAGGCTGCAAAGTTGCTGTAATAGTCTCAGCTTCATTCAGGGTAGGAACAATAATACTGAGCAAGCACGAGGGCTTAGTCATTCAATGCGCCACTACAGCTACTGCCCTGGCCCGCTGTGCAACCAAAGCAGTGATCACCGATATAAATATCACTGCCGACCACTGAATCCGCCACTATGTCAGACAAATGGGTTTTGGCCCTATCATTGGCGATTAAAGGCATTTCAAGCATTTGATTAAAATCACAGTCATAGACATAACCCTGCCAATCAATACTGATCAAACTGCGACACATCACCGTGGTTAAATTATCGCTACTGAAATTATTTTTTAGCAGCTCCATATAAGCATCAAATTCATTATGGGACATCAACACGCTGCCAAAGCGACTGATGGGCATATTGGTAATGGTAAATAACTGATTAAATTCAATACCAAAACGCTGCTTTAATTCACGCTTATAGTCCGCCTGTAATTGTTCCTGTGGTGGCGGCAGCACGGCTCCCACAGGGTTATATACCAAGTTCAACGGTTTATCGGGATCAATCCCATAACCCAAAGCATTTAGCTTTAACAGCGCCTCAATACTTTCATCATAGACACCTTTACCCCGCTGCTTTTCAACATTTTCTTCGGAGTAACAAGGCAAGGAAGCGGTCACCACCACTCCCTGCTCCGCTAAAAATTCTGCTAAGTCTGCTTCGGCGTATTCCGGTTCTAATAAAATGGTTAGGTTACAACGATCGATCACCTCAACACCTCTATGGCGCGCCTCGGTCACCAAATAGCGAAAATGCGGATTCATTTCCGGCGCACCGCCGGTTAAGTCCAATACTTTGATATTGTGCTGGTCGATATATTGCAGGATTAACTCAATAGTGGGCAGATCCATCAACTCGGTGCGGGAAGGACCGGCATTAACATGGCAATGCACGCAACTTAGATTGCAGAGATAACCGAGATTGACTTGCAGGGTTTCAACATGACCGCGTTTTATCGGCGGAAAATCTGTCGCTAATAACAGCGGACGACTATCTAACATCGTATTATTCTCAAGGAGGCTTGCTGCCCACTCTAACAACGAATAAAACCGCTAACAAGCCTCGATAACTTCACACCCCACAGGACAGTCATTCCCGCTCCCCCCGCTCCCCGTCATTCCCGCGA
>JAAELM010000247.1 GCA_024226635.1 Oceanicoccus sp.
CCCAAACAAGTAGGTTGTTCTCCTACAGATAGAGACAAGCATAAGCATTAAGGGAACTTCAATCAATACACCAACAACCGTGGCTAGCGCGGCGCCGGAAGAGAGTCCAAACAGCATTGCTGACGTTGCAATAGCCACTTCAAAGTGATTTGAAGCGCCAATCAGGGCCGAAGGGGCGGCATCCTGATAGGAGAGCTTTAATAGCCTTGCCAGAAGGAAGTAACCTAGGCCGAAAATGAAGATCGTCTGGATGAAGAGCGGTATTGAGATCCACAATATCGTTAGCGGATTATTAACAATAATCTGACCCTTAAAAGAGAACAGCAGTACTAATGTAGTTAAGAGCGCTATTATGCTGATCGGTGTAAGCCAATGGATGAATTTGTCATTAAACCATTCTTGCCCCTTGAATCTAATAATCGCCTTACGTGTAAAGTATCCGGTAATCAATGGCAGGGCAACATAAACAGCTACGGAAAATAGTATGGTCTACCATGGTATAGGCATGGCATTTACACCTAACAGAAAACCGCCAAGAGGCGCGTAAAGTACAAGCATAGTCAAAGAATTAATGGCCACCATCACCAGGGTAAGCCCGTCATTACCTCTGGCCAGATAACCCCACATTAATACCATTGCCGTACAGGGTGCTATTCCCAGAAG
>JAAELM010000248.1 GCA_024226635.1 Oceanicoccus sp.
AACATGCAGTCTGGATTCCCGCCTTCGCGGGAATGACGGTAATATTCGCAATATAAAGGACAGGCTCTGGAATAATATGCTGAAGAAAGAACGGGTTGAATATATTCAAAACAAATTGCAATCCCTTTACCCAACTCAACCTATCCCCCTCGACCACAAAGATCCCTATACCCTGCTGGTCGCTGTACTGCTCTCCGCCCAATGCACCGATGAACGGGTAAACCAAGTCACCCCCGCCCTGTTTAAACTGGCGGACAATCCCTTTGATATGGCTAAGAAAAAAGTCGACGACATCAAAGCCATTATCCGCCCCTGCGGCCTCTCGCCGAAAAAATCCAAAGCTATTAAAGTGCTGTCTGAAATGCTGGTGGAACACTATGACGGCGAAGTACCCGCCGATATGGACGCTTTAGAAGAATTACCGGGGGTCGGCCACAAGACAGCCAGCGTAGTGATGTCGCAGGCCTTTGGCGTGCCGGCCTTTCCGGTGGATACCCATATCCACCGTCTGGCACAACGTTGGGGCCTGACCAGCGGCAAAAATGTTACCCAAACAGAGAAGGATCTAAAACGTTTATTCCCAGAGAAAAAGTGGAACGCTTTGCATCTGCAAATTATTTATTATGGCCGGGAATACTGCAGCGCCCGAGGCTGCGATGGCACCGTCTGTGAAATCTGCACTCAATGCTACCCCAACCGAAAAAACCCCAAGAAAACCAAAAAGCCTTAAGTTGCAATTATCCGCTTCTATCTAATAGGTGTATGCACTTGTATGACTAACCGTACCAGCTTCTCCTACGGTAAAAATCTTGCTATTCTTGCCCGCCTTCAGCAACCGAAAAACAGGGCCCAACCCGTGACCACCCTCTACGGCATTAAAAACTGCGACACTGTGAAGAAAGCCCGCAAATGGCTGGACCAACAAGGTGCGGACTATCAATTCCATGACTTTCGTGAAACCCCCATCACCCAGCGGCAGGTAAAAGCGTGGATTGAACAATTGGGCTGGGACACCGTGGTCAATAAACGCAGCACCAGCTGGAAACAGCTGAGCGAAGAACAGCGCAATAGCATGAACGAAAGCTCAGCCATTGCAGCTATTATGGAAAACCCAACACTGGTTAAACGCCCCCTGCTGGACAGGGACGGCGAATTTTCTGTGGGCTTCAACGCCAGCACTTACCAGGATATTTTCTAATTTTTAATCATTTAATCGTTATAGGTGAAACATGAGCGAACAACTTTTTAGTATTGGACTGGGCGTAGGCACCCAAAACGCCAAAGGCGAATGGCTAGAAGTCTATTATGCCCAACCACTACTCAACCCCAGCGCTGCATTGGCCGAAGCCGTTGGCGCCAGCGTTAATTATCAGGGCGGCAACCAGGCCATCAGTCTCGACAAAGGTCAACTGGGCACACTGGAAGCAGCTTTAACCGCTGCCGGCGAAGCAGACCAGGCAGCTATCGTTAATGCCTTGAAAACCAGCAGCCGACCTTTGGTAGCCACCATCCTGGCCACTGATGACAATCCTGCATCCGTGCCAGAAGGTTACTTAAAGCTGCAACTGCTTTCACACCGCTTAGTCAAACCACACGGTATTAACCTGAACGGTTTATTCGGTGCACTGCCCAATGTAGCCTGGACAAACAAAGGCGCCATTGATCTGGATGAATTGCCTGAAGCACAATTACAGGCACGCCTGAACGGCGAATTACTCAGCGTAGACTGTGTCGATAAATTTCCTAAAATGACCAACTATGTAGTACCCGCCGGTGTGCGCATTGCTCACACCGCCAGAGTAAGACTGGGTGCTTATATTGGTGAAGGCACCACCATTATGCATGAAGGGTTTGTTAACTTTAATGCGGGTACTGATGGCCCGGGCATGATCGAAGGTCGTATTTCTGCTGGCGTATTTGTAGGTTCAGGTTCTGACCTTGGTGGCGGTAGCTCTACCATGGGTACACTATCTGGAGGCGGCAACATTGTCATTTCTGTCGGCAAAGAATGCCTGTTAGGTGCCAACGCGGGTATTGGTATTCCATTAGGTGACCGCTGTACTGTTGAGTCTGGCCTTTATATTACTGCGGGTACCAAAGTCACCATGCTGGATGACCAGAACAATGTGGTTGAAACGGCTAAGGCGAGAGACCTGGCGGGAAAATCAGATTTATTATTCCGTAGAAACTCTGCAACGGGTGCAGTCGAATGTTTAACCAATAAAACGGCGATTGAATTAAACCAGGAACTACACGCCAATAACTAAACCTTTAAGCCAGGCCTCTAAGCAAGGCCTCTGTGCTTTTCTTCTACCAGCCCATAGTCGCTTTAACAAAAGGCACTGTTAAGCGACGCTGCTCTTTTAAAGAAGCATGGTCCAGAATATCCAGTACGTCTAACAGGGCCTCCATGTCGCGCTGGCAACGGTGATAGATAAACTGCATCACCTCATCATTCAATTCAAGACCCCGTCCTTCGGCACGTAACTGAATAGCCGCAATTCGCTGCTCATCAGTCAGTGGTTTTAACTGAAAAACAGCCCCCCAACTCAAGCGCGACGCCAAATCTGCCAGGGCTGTATTTAGCTCCCGCACGGCAGCATTGGCACTAATCACCAAAGCGACCTGTTGCTCCTGTAAACGATTAAACAAATGAAATAAGGCTTGCTCCCAGGCGCTATCCCCCATCACCGCATCGATATCATCCAGGCAGACCAGTGATAACTGCTCCAGACCTTCAAACAATTCTTCCGGTGGGTAATCCCGCAATTCCTGTAGGGGCAAATAGACTGACGCCAAACCCGCTTCATCCGCCTGATGGCAAGCCGCCTGCAATAAATGACTGGCACCTGCGCCCCTGGCACCATAGAGATAAATATAACGCTCGCCCTGCCCCGCTAACTGAACGCGTAGCGTCTCAACCAGCAAAGCATTATCACCCCCATAGAAATTATCAAAGGTCGTATCATCGCGCAGCTGGACAGCCAGCGGTAATTGCTCAAAAGTAAAACTCATAAACCGTACATCTAATTCCTGTCAGGGCATTTTCTTTAGGGGGCGTTGTCTGCTGTATAAAGCTTGCTGTCTTTATAGCTGGTATGGGCATGGCGCAACAACACCATCACCACCGCAGCAACAGGTAAAGCCAATAACACACCGGTAAAACCGGCAAGCTGGCCGCCGGCCATAATCGCAAAAATAACCGCTACCGGATGCAAACCAATTCTATCGCCCACCAATAACGGAGTAAGCACCATACCTTCTAATATTTGCCCAATGGCAAATACCACACCCACCGCCAGTAACATCGGCAATTCATAAAACTGAAACCAGGCCGCAATGCCGGCAACAGTGATGCCAACAATAAAACCCATATAGGGCACTATGCTGGCAAGGCCCGCGATCAAGCCTAAAATAAAGGCCAAATCCAAACCCACAAACTTTAAGCCAATACTGTAAATAATCCCCAGTGCCAACATCACCAATAGCTGGCCACGGATAAAAGCGCCCAGGATCTCATCACACTCGGTGGCCAGTTGCACCACTGTAGGCTCAACAGAGCGAGGTAATAAATCCCGCAGATGGGCCATCACAATATCCCAGTCCCGCAGCAAATAAAAAGTCACTACCGGAATCAATACCAGGTTGGCTAGCCATGTCATCATCGCCAGGCTTGAACCGGCCACCTTTGACCATAGCGTCCCAAGCAAGCCTCCCGCGGACATCCAGTTTTCAGTCAGCACGGTTTTAAACTGGGTAATGGGCAAACTGTCTTTGGGTAAATTCAGGGTTTGCTGTAGCCAGGGAATAAGCACATCCTGAATAGCATGCAGCCACTGGGGTATTTTGGTTGCCAATAAATCCAGCTGCCGACCCAATAGTGGAATCGTTAGCAGCACCAGCACAATCAATACCGAGCTTAGCCCCACAAACACCAACGACACCGCCAGGGTACGCCCAAGTCCACGCGCCTCTAACCGATCTGCTAAGGGGTCGCCAAGATAGGCCAGCAAAGTACCCACCAGAAAGGGCATCAATATCGGCTCTAACAACCCAACAAACAGCACTGCCAAAGCCAGTGCCAGCAGCGCCCATACCCGTTGTATATCTGTCATCAACTTATTCCCTTATTGAAAAATTTAAGGTGCAAGATTTAAGGTCAAGATTTAAGAGGAAGGCCAAAAATAGTCCAGCACAATATCATAATCACCCTGATAGCTACCCGATATCTGGGGCTGAATTTTTTTATCCAGGGCAAAAGATTGCTCTAACTGTGTCAGCAAGCCATCGGCTACCAGGCGAACAATAATCTCATCCCCCTCGACACTTAATACATTAGCATGGCGAACCGCCGCAACCGATTCCAGATAGTTAATCGCCCGGGCATAATTAATAAAATCATCAATACCGCTGAGCCTTAGTAGTACGCCATTGTCGGCGATATTAACTGGCGCGATAGCGTATTGCTGAGCCAACAACTGCGCTACCTGATCAATAGCTACCGCTATATAATCGTTAGCTGCCATGGCTTCGGCATCAAAACTCTGTCGCTGCTCCGCATAGTTATACTGCCAACTCCCCAGCCACTCGCCATTGGTTAGCAAGCTAACACGGCCAAACAATACTGTATCCGCCTGATAGCGTTCAGCGGCGGCATTGGCCTTTGGGTGATTCAATTGCCAGAGTTGGCTGGTGGAAACCGCCACCATATCTTCCAGATCCAGTGTTGGTAATTTAATCGCCAAACCCCGGCGCTGCGCATTGATAATGATGGCCTGAATAATATCGGCATCGGTCTCGGCATTGGCAAAGCGGCGTTTATTGCCCTCGGCTACCACCAGCCATAGTAATACCGTGGGGCGATTACTGGACCATAGGGGTAAACCGGCTGCGCGCAGGGTGGCATCTACCAGCTTGGGTTCAAATTCAATTACCGCGTACAGCTGTTCAGTGGGCTGGTCAGGCTTATCCTCGGTCTTATCAGCCTGCCAAACTAACCCGGGGCGGGTTTCATAGCGGAACTGCCTGGTATATTGAGTGGCTTTTTTAAGGGCTGCTTTGATGGCCGACTGCTGCGCCAACCCGGCATCGCCGGAAACACGGACAAACACCGTACTCAAGCCCTCACGGGTGGCCCGTCGCAGTTCCTGGCTGGACTGGGACGCTACCGGTACCGCGATATCATAGAGGCCATCTACCTGCTCAGCAGCAGTCAGCAGCGGAAAAAACAGGCTCAATGCTATAGCAAGCTTGCAAATGATCAAATGTCGAAAAAACAAAATAGCTTATCCCAAACCGGTGATTTATGGAGCGCATTGTAGCAATCTCAATCAGTCAGTACAGCTTTGATCACGATTACGGCAAAGAACCGAATTTATAGTCGTACTCCAGCGGCATTCAAGCTAAAATAGCGCGCCTGTAAACAGACCCTCTAACACTGAACCCTTAAGACCAAAACAAGAGCCCAGCCAATCCATGAGCGAACAAACTCCCAAACAATCCCTGAGCTATAAAGATGCCGGCGTAGATATCGATGCTGGTAACGCCCTGGTTGACCGTATCAAACACGTCGCCAGGCGCACCCGTCGCCCCGAGGTGATGGCCGGTCTGGGAGGCTTTGGCGCCCTGTGTGAAATCCCTGAAGGCTATAAGCAGCCAGTACTGGTCTCCGGCACCGACGGTGTAGGTACTAAATTGCGACTGGCCATGGATCTGGGTATCCATAACACCATCGGTATCGACCTGGTGGCCATGTGTGTTAATGACCTGATTGTAGCCGGTGCAGAACCGCTGTTTTTCCTCGACTACTACGCCACCGGTAAACTGAATGTTGATACTGCCGCGGCCGTGGTTGAAGGAATTGGCAAGGGTTGTGAATTATCCGGCTGTTCATTGGTTGGCGGCGAAACCGCTGAAATGCCCGGTATGTACGAAGGCGAAGACTACGACCTGGCAGGCTTCTGTGTCGGCGTAGCAGAAAAGTCCGAGATTATTGATGGCAGCAAAGTCAGCACCGGCGACACACTGATTGGCCTGGCCTCATCCGGCCCTCACTCCAATGGCTATTCCTTAATCCGTAAAATTATCGAAGTCAGCGGTGCTGACCTTAGCCAAAGCGCTGGTGATAAAACCCTGGCAGAAGCTTTAATGGCCCCCACCCAGATTTACGTTAAGGCGATCCTGGCATTAATGAAAAGCTGCTCTGTTAACGCACTCTCCCATATTACCGGCGGTGGTTTACTGGAAAACATCCCCCGCGTATTGCCTGACAATGCCAAAGCGGTGATCGATCTAAACAGCTGGCAAATGCCCGAAGTATTTAACTGGCTGCAAGAGCAAGGCAATGTTGATGCCGTTGAAATGTACCGCACCTTTAACTGCGGCGTAGGAATGGTGTTAGCGGTACCTGGCAGTGAAGCCGAGCAAGCACTGGCGGTATTAAAAGAACAGGGCGAAACCCCTTGGGTGATTGGCCAGATTGCCGCTGCGGCAGAAGGCGAAGAACAGGTAGAATTGCAAGGGCTATAATTGATGAGTGCCTCTACCTCCCCTTGCAAACTGGTTATCCTGGTTTCTGGCAGCGGCTCCAACCTGCAATCGTTTATTGATGGCATCAACAACGGCAGCCTGTCTGCTGATATCGCTGCGGTATTTAGCAACCGTCCCAAGGCCTATGGCCTTGAGCGTGCAGCCAATGCTGGTATAGCCACTGAAGCTATTGACCACACCGAGTTTGAAAGCCGCGAAGCCTTTGATGCCAAGCTAATGGAGCGCATCGACAGCTACTCCCCCGACCTGGTTATCCTCGCCGGCTTTATGCGCATACTTACACCGGGCTTTGTGCAAAATTATCACGGCCGCTTATTGAACATTCATCCTTCATTGTTGCCCAAGTACCCAGGCCTGCACACCCACCAGCGCGCTATTGACGCCGGTGACCCGCAAACCGGAGCCACCGTACACTTTGTGACTGAAGAGCTGGACGGAGGCCCTGCCATTATTCAGGCGGCCGTTAATATAGAAACCGGTGACACCGCTGAGACACTGGCTAAACGTGTACTCACTAAAGAACATATTATCTACCCGCAGGCAGCGCAGTGGTTTGCTGAAGGTAGACTAACACTGGAGTCTAATAATGCCATACTGGATAACACCCCACTCTCCGCTGGCGGCTATCAATATAACGATTAGACGTATCCTGCTAGCTGCATTGCTACTGGGACCCCCTGCCCTGGCCAATGCGAACCCCACCCATTCTATAAAGCCCTACAAAGCCATCTACAGCAGTAAAGTAAAAGGCGTGGCGGCGGAAGTGGAGCAAACCCTCAACAAAACCGACAACCAGCAATGGCAGCTGCGCAGCTATGCCTCTATGCTATTAACCAGTATTGAAAAAAAAGCGACCTTTGTCATAAAAGGCAATCAACTAATACCTCTTAGCTACCACTCCAGCAACGGGCTAATCAGTCAACGAAATAGCGAACTGGTATTTGATACAGAAAACCAAACCGTGCTTGATCAGCTACATGGCAAAGAAGCCCTGCCATTGATAGAAAACACCTTTGATCATTTAAGCTTTCAGTCGCAACTGCGTTTGGATTTATTAAACGATGCACACTTCAAGCAAAAAACCTATCACCTGATTGATCGCAGCAAACTCAAAACCTACCAGGTCAAAAAACTGGGTGAAGAAACTATTACTACACCACTGGGTACCTTTACTGCGGTTAAGTTAGAACAGCGCCGCCCCAACAAAAATAAATACATCCTAATATGGCTAGCCAAAGACTGGGATTATTTTTTACTGCGCATCGTCAGGATTAAAGAGGGTAAAGAAGAATATCAAATTGATTTAAAAACTGCCGAGCTGGATGGGCAGATGATAAAAAGTATAGAGGGCATCAAAACCGAATAAACACTATCGTTAACATACCTCAAACAAACCCGCCGCGCCCATACCACCACCAACACACATAGTAATCACCACATACTTTACCCCGCGGCGGAGGCCTTCAATCAATGCATGCCCCACCATGCGAGCACCACTCATTCCATAAGGGTGGCCAATCGAAATCGCACCGCCATTGACATTGAGTCGCTCAATAGGAATACCCAGGTGATCACGACAATAAAGCACCTGCACAGCAAAGGCTTCGTTTAATTCCCACAGACCAATATCATCAATGCTTAAACCGTGGTGCTTTAGCAATTTGGGTATAGCCCATATCGGACCAATACCCATTTCATCCGGCTCACAACCGGCGACGGCCATACCTCGATAAACCCCTAACGGCTGCAAACCCCTTTGTTCAGCTAATTGGCTACTCATCAGCACACAAGCCGAGGCACCGTCCGATAACTGCGAAGCATTACCTGCCGTTATCGAACCACCGTCAATCACAGCATTCAGGCTGGCCAGATTGTCCAGCTGGGTTTGCGGGCGGTTGCCTTCATCTTTGCTTAGCAATACTTCCTCGTAGCTAAGCTCTTTAGTTTCTTGATCAATAACAGATTTTATCGCATTAACCGAAACAATCTCTTGATCAAAAGCCCCTGCGGCTTGTGCAGCCGCCGTACGCTGCTGGCTTAACAGTGCATATTCATCCTGTGCTTCACGGCTAATGTTATAACGCCTGGCTACCACTTCTGCGGTTTCCAGCATCGGCCTGTAAATATCGGGGGCTATCTCCAATAGGTCCGGGTCTTCAGCACGAAAGTTATTCATATGCTCATTCTGCACTAGTGAAATACTTTCTATACCCCCCGCCACCGCAATGGACTGACCATCAAGAATAATCTGTTTGGCGGCGGTGGCAATAGCCATTAAACCGGAGGAGCACTGACGCTCAATAGACATGGCTGGCACAGTGACGGGCAAACCTGCCCGCAGTGCTATTTGCCGAGCGACATTCATACCGGTTGTGCCCTGCTGCAGCGCACAACCGAATACACAGTCACCCACTTCGGCGAACTCAATACCTGCACGCTCAAGGGCAGCTTTAACGGGAATCGCACCCAGGCTTGGGCCATTGATATTATTAAAGGCTCCCCTATAGGCTTTAGCAATGGGAGTGCGGGCTGTGGAAACAATAACAGCTTCGTTCATAGATATACCTGATAATAGTCGCGGGTAAAAACCTACTGACTATAGACATAAAAAAAGCCGCTAAGTAGCGGCTTTTTATAAATCAGGGCTTGGGTTTAACTATCTAAACCCTGATAGTAATCCATTAGGATTTGAGCGCACTCAGGTCGAGAAAACTCAGGCGGTGGTGCAATACCGTTGCCCAGCATTTCACGGACCTTGGTACCTGACAGCAGGATAAAATCATCCTTGCCGTGATCAGGAGCGTCTTTCATCATAATAACTTTGTCCAGTTTCTTGGAGTAAGCCGTATGGTCAGCGCGGTAGATTTCAATCTCCAGAGCACCTTCAGGGACTTTTTCATCAAAGATGGTTTGCGCATCAAAGCCGCCGTAGTAGTCGCCAACACCGGCGTGGTCACGGCCGACAATAAAGTGGGTACAACCACAGTTCTGGCGGAATACGGCGTGCAGTACCGCTTCACGTGGGCCGGCGTACAACATATCAAAGCCGTAACCGGTGATCATCACCGTATTGGCCGGGAAGTAAACCTCTACCATTTTACGGATACAGTTATCGCGCACATCAGCTGGAATATCACCCGGCTTCAATTTACCCAACAGCATATGAATCAGGATACCGTCGCTGCCCAAGTCTTCCTGCGCCATGCGGCAGAGTTCTTCGTGGGCGCGGTGCATGGGGTTACGGGTTTGGAAGGCTACAGCTTTTTTCCAACCGCGCTCGGTCATTTCGTTGCGAATTTCTACCGCGGTGCGGAAGGTATCCGGGAAATCGGTTTGGAAGTAGCTGAAGTTTAGTACCTGGATAGCGCCAGATAGCAGGTTATTGCCCTGCCCTTTAAAGGCAGCTACACCTGGGTGCTCAGGGTCCAGGGTGCCGAAAATATTCTCAGCCATAAAATCAATTTGCTCATCGCTAACCGTTTCAATCGCATCGATATCCATAATGGCCAACACAGGGTTGCCTTCAACATTAGGGTCACGCAGCGCAATCCGCTTGGCATCACCAATAGAGCTGATATCGTTATTAAGGTTAACAATGGGCACAGGCCAGAATAAACCGTCGGTGGTGTGCAGATTTTCTGCCACGGCCAAAGAATCGGCCAGGTTCATATAACCGGTTAACGGAGTGAAGTAGCCAGCGCCCAGCATTACAGCATTGGCGGCGGCGGCAGAACTGACCAGCAGTGAAGGCAGGGTTGCTGCTTCGGCATTCAGGGCGTGGTGTTGTTCAGTATCGTAGACGAATAATGGTTTTAGCTCGTCTGCACCATGGGGTTTAATCATTGATCTTTCCTTTTGCTTTTACTTTCGCTTTTAAATTAGGCGGATAAGAGGCCGCGTTCTTCCAGCAGAGCAAGCAGTACGCTCACTTCCTCTTCCAAAGACATTTCATGACTGTTGAGCACCACTTCTGCGTTTAGAGGCTCTTCGTAGGGGTCAGAGATACCGGTAAAGTTTGGAATCTCACCGGCGCGGGCTTTCTTATACAAGCCCTTGGGGTCACGGCTTTCGGCCACATCTAATGGGACGTCCACAAAGACTTCGATAAACTGCATACCAGCAGCTTCGTGGAGTTCTCGGACTAAGTCGCGGTCAGCGCGGTAGGGGCTGACAAAGCTGGACAGGGTAATCACACCCACATCCACAAACAGTTTGGAAATTTCACCGATGCGGCGAATATTTTCAGTGCGATCTTCAGCGCTAAAGCCCAGGTTTTTGTTGATACCCAGGCGGATATTGTCGCCATCAAGTCGGTAGGTCAGTTTGCCTTTGGCGGTCAGGGCCTGCTCAAGGGCTACGGCTACGGTGCTTTTACCGCTGCCGGAAAGGCCGGTAAACCAGAGGGTAGCGCCTTTTTGGTTAAGGATTTTGTTACGGTCTTCGCGGGTGACGTCACCCTCGTGCCAGTGGACATTGGTCGCTTTTTGTTCAGTCATGCTATTCTCGGCCCTGGTTTACGGGTTTATTAATCAGCTTGTTAGATTTTTGGGAGCGCGGAGTGTACATGATTTGTCCGTTTATAGCCAAAGCAATGGCTGTGAATATGCTCCTGTCATGCCCCTGTGTAGTAACGAATCAATCCCAGTACCAGTAATAGCATGATGGAGACCATCGCAATACGGGACATTTTTGCCTGTTGCTGCTCGTCCACCGGCTTGGCATGGCGCTCTGTGAGTTTGACGACAATAAACAGGGCGGCAAATAAAACCCCCAGAACCAATAATAAATTACCCATGTTACATGTCCCCCTCCAGTTTCTGCTGTCGCCGTTTTGCCAGTATTTCCCGCTTATCCGCATACCAGCCTGAGGCATCAATAATTTCGCCGTCTTCCCTTAGGGCCGGGTACTCAAAGCGGTGGGTACGGCAAAAGTCGCGGATTTTGGGGTGGGCCCATTCAAAGAATAAGCGGTCGTATTCGGCCGTGTCGATACGTTGCTGGTCATACAGCCCAGCCAACTGACGCTGGTGGCGAGCTTCGCTAAGGATAATGCCTGCAGCTACGGAGACATTAAAGGATTCCACCATCCCCACCATGGGGACAGTGACGTGAATATCCGCTAATGCGCTAGCCTCATCACTGATGCCGTCTTTTTCTGCCCCCATCAGCAGGGCCGTTGGTTTGGTAAAGTCCACTTCGTGGTAATCCACTGCCTGCCTGGATAAATGCGCCGCCACAATTTGAAAGCCCCGGGCCTTGAGTTCGCCAACCGGGGTTTGCAGTTCACGGTAGCGGTGGACTTTGACATAGCGATGGCTGCCCAGCGCGGTACCGCGAAATGAGTGGTAGTCTTTATCACCAATCACGCAGTGTACATCCCCTACTCCCACGGCGTCGGCGGTGCGGACTATGGCTGAGAGGTTGCGGCCTTTATGAACGTAATCGGTTAATACGGTTAAGTCCGGCTGGCGTTTATCCAGGGTGGCGCATAGGCGGTTAAAACGTTCTGGGGTCATGGGGCAGTAGCACTAGCCCAACAGGCGAATGCCTTTCTCCTCGATAGCTATGCGGCGTTGTTTATACAGCGCTCCAATTGCTTTTTTATACACTTTTTTACTGATTTTAAACACTGAGCGAATAGTTTCCGGCGAGCTTTTGTCGGTAATCATTAAGTAGCCGTCGTGCTCTTTAAGTACTTCAAGAATTTGCCCAGCCACACCAGAGATTTTTTCATAGCCCGGTTGGGTCAGGGTAATATCCAGCCGGTTATCATCACGCACTCGTTTTACATAGCCAGAAATTCGGTCGCCTTTGTTAAGCGGCTGGAAAACTTCGTTGCTATAGAGCATACCCCAATAGGCGCTATCAACAATGGCTTTAAAACCCAGCTCGGTTTTATCGGCAACCATCAGGTCAACCTCCTGACCCACGGTATAGCCGGTAGTTTCTTCCTTCAGGTATTTATCAATACGGGATGAGGCCGCTAAACGGTTGCTGTTATCCAGATAGACTTTAACCAGTACGCGTTTCCCCTCTACCGGAGGAAATTTCTGTTGTGCAAAAGGCAGTAGTAAATCTTTGGGCAAGCCCCAGTCGAGAAAGGCCCCTACTTTGTTGATTTCAACCACTTTAAGCCAGGCAAAGTCACCTTCGCAGGCATGGGGAGTATCGGTGGTGGCGATTAATCTATCATCCGAATCAAGATAGATAAAAACCGTTAGATTATCACCCAGCTGGGCCTGGTCTTTAACAAAGCGCTGGGGTAACAGGATTTGCCCAAAATCACCGCCATCCAGAAACACGCCAACATCGCTATCTTTTACGATTTCGAGTTGATTAAATTGTCCGATGGCAACCATGGGTTTTGACCTGTGTGTGATTACACTTCGTAATCGATTAAGCGACGTTCGCTGATAATGCTTTTAATAAAAGGCAGTACGGCTTTATGCTCGGGGTGGCCGGCATAGACTTCCAGGGCCTCCCGTGATTCAAACTCTGAGTATAGCGCCATATCGGCGGAGTCGGGGCTTTCGGAAAAATCCACCCCCACTTCTACTTTGATCAAGCCAGGAATTTTACCATTCATACCTTCAATCAGGGCTTTAGCCTGGGCAATGCTTTCGGCTTTGCTGCGACCCTCTACGCCCTCTTCAATCTTAAATAGCAGTATATGTTTTATCACTATAAGTCCTCTGTTGCTTTCTAGCGCTAAGCCGCTTCTACCGCATCCTGGTTTTCACCACCAAAGATTTCAATCACCGCTGAGATTAAGGCGGCCAGTTCCAGTGTCATAATGGAGAAGTCGACATCAAACTGTTCCGCCGCATCACGGGCATCTACCTGGTTAGCTTTTTCCTGGATAATATCATCGAAGGTCAGACGCTTTATGGCCAAGGCATCATCCACTACAAACTCAATACCACCACTAAAGCTTAAACCGAGTTTGCTAACGTACATACCAGCCTTAATATGATTGTTAATTTCGGTGGAAGTCAGATCCTGGTGTTTGCAACGAATCACACCGCCTTCATCGGTAGGATCTTTTAATTCACACTCATGACCAAACTCGAAATTTTTCGGTGCATGGCCGGTTTTCAACCAGGAGGTCATGGCGTGCTGGGGAATATTATTCGCCGTTACTGGAATCACAGGCACACTGCCAATACTTTCCCGCAGGGTGCTAATCAGTTCTTCGGCCTTTTTGCTGGAGGCGCTGTTAACGACTAACAGTCCTTCTTTGGGGGCGATATAAGCAAACTGTAATGAAGAGCGGGCAAAGGCTTTTGGCAATAACTCAAAGGTAATTTCTTCTTTGAGGTTCATCCGTTCTTTACGACCTACTGAACGGCCTTCCTGAGTTTGTATGGCCAGGGCTTTTTCAGCCACTTGCTCATTCACTACGGAGGCAGGTAGTACTTTGTCCTGCTTTTTTGCACAGAGCATAATATAGCCACCGGCGGCATGAACAAATTCAGTACCGTGATGCCCTAGAGGGGGCACCCAACCATATTGGGATAAGTCCTGGCTACCGCAGGGCTTGAAGGCATATTGTTCAAGTTGTTCACCTAGCTCTTCGGGAGTTAGCTCGAAGGGTTTGGTGAAGCGGTAGACTTGTAAATTTTTAAACCACATCTTTATTTAATTCCTACAAAGACCCGTCATTCCCGCGAAGGCGGGAATGACGGGGGCTGGCGTCTAGCTAACGATATCAATCAATTCGACGTCAAAGACTAATGTCGCATAAGGCCCAATAGCACCACCGGCACCACGCTCACCATAAGCCAACTGATAAGGCAGATATAAACGCCATTTAGAACCCACACCCATCATTTGCAGGGCTTCAGTCCAACCGGCAATCACACCATTAACAGGGAATTCCGCTGGCTCACCGCGATCAACAGAGCTGTCAAAAACAGTGCCGTCGACTAAAGTACCGTGGTAATGAGTACGAACAGTAGAAGTTGCAACCGGCTTTTCGCCATCGCCTGCTACCAGTACTTCATACTGCATACCGCTTTCAGTAACAGTCACTTCATCGCGCTTGGCGTTGTCGGCTAAAAAGGCTTCCCCTTCGGCGGACATTTCTTTTGATTGTTCAGCCTCCTTAGCTTGCATGCGCGCATTGATTTCTTCATAGGCTGCACTGAGTAACTCAGTCTCAACAGCACTGGGCACACCGTTAAGAGCGTCTCTAACACCTTCAACCACGGCATCCATCTCAATACCATCAAAAGGGTTGCCCGCTAGCTGGTCGCCCATTTGGCGGCCCACACCGTAGCTGACGCGTTGTTCTACTGTTGTATATTTCTCAGACATAAGTTTCACTTCACCGGATATTAAAAAGGCGCGCATTCTAGCATAAAGCCTGTGGCGATAAACCCGAATTGTGGACCAGCCAGCATAATCGGCCGCCATCAACTCTGGGCGAGGCATAGCGGCCATTGTCTGCTATGATGACCTAATGCCCTTTAAAAGACCCTCTCCGTGAAAAAAATTATCTCTAAAGCCGATATTCGTAATGATATGGAAAAACAAATTGCCGACTTCCTTAAAAAAGGCGGCGAGGTGGCGGAAATTGAACGGGGAATTAGTGGCAGGGAAAATCCCAACGGGCCATTAAAGCCCGACGGCACTGCTTTTCAACAACCCAAACAAGGCCGCACTTATGTACCTGAGGTGATTGCTGCCATTGATGCACGGCGCAATAAGAAGCTGGAAAAACCCAAGCCCAGTATTCGCCGGCCGCGAAAGAAAATTATTTATGATGATTTTGGTGAACCATTGCGCGAAGTTTGGGTGGATGAGTAATCCATACACCGCCCTATATCATAGGGTATGAGCCAGCCTGCCTGGTTGAAACATCAAAATACGCCTATCCAATTGATTTTATTACGTATTCCCCCCCTTTTTAAGTGACTTCTTAAACTATTCCCTAACTATTCCCTAACTATTCCCTAACTATTCCCTAACTATTCCCAACCATCCCCAACCATCCCTAAATCGCCACTGCTCGAGACAAGTGACTAAAAATCTCACTTTTTTTCACAAATAGACTTGCGAGATAAACAAAGCCCACTAAACTGTATAGTTATACAGTACTGGTCAGTGATACAGACAGGCTGATCGATACAGTACTTACCTGATTTATTAAACCGGACAGAAAACAGCAGAGAGAAGATGATGATGAACT
>JAAELM010000249.1 GCA_024226635.1 Oceanicoccus sp.
TATATGGGAATGGCGATGGCTCTTGCTCCAGGACTGGGGCGGATTATAGGAGGTTATCTGAAGGTTGCATTCGGCTGGCAGGCGAACTTTAGTATTCTCGTTGTATTTGGCGGACTGTGCTTATTGGGTATTATCTTTCTACTTCAGGAAACCAATGTGCATAAGGATCCTGATGCAGTTCATCCTGTCCAGACTTTCAATAATTTCCTGAAGCTACTATCTAATAGAACTTATGCGGGTTATCTGCTGACTGCAGCTTTTAGCTATAGCGGTTTATTTGCGTTTATTTCAGGATCATCTTTTGTGTTTATCAATGTAGTGGGTTTGACCGCTGACCAGTATGGCTATTGCTTTGCTGCGGCTGTTGTTGGATACATGATAGGCACCCAAATTGGTGGTCGAAGTGTTGAAAAATTTGGCATTCCTTCACTGGTTAAGTGGGGGACAATTCTGAGTGCCATATCGGGTATCGCTATGCTGGCTACAGCCATGGCTTCAATGACTAGCGTAGCAGCTATTCTGATTCCAATGGTTTTTTACATGGCGGGCATGGGCATGACCCTGCCAAACTCGATGGCCGGTGCCATTGGGCCTTTCCCGAAAATGGCGGGAGCGGCATCGTCACTGGCAGGGTTTGCTCAATATGGCATCGCATCTTTTGTAGGCCTTGGTGTAGCCCATAGCTTTGACATGACAGAACTACCCATGGCAACAGGTGTTGCTACGATGGGAGTGGGCGCGATGTTATCTAGCCGGTTGGTAAAACCAGCTAGTTAAAGCCTGCCGCCTCAAACGAGGCTTTGATTAATTTCTGCAAGTGCATCAGCTGGACGTATACCCGGAGTTTCGTGTCTACATGACGGAACACGAGCCGGGTTTTTTGACCATAAAGATATTAACCTATGCGCTGAACTGCTTCCGACGTCGCGCTACTACCAGACCCAGCAGACCAAGACCCATCAATCCTATCATGCCTGGCTCCGGGATGGCATTAACATGAAGACTGCTTATGGTGAAAGAGGCTCCATTGTTATTGTAGTTTGTGTGGTTGCCATATTGGGCATCATAGTACGTGGCATAGTCATAGGAAGTTTCGTAAATATTGCCATAATTATAGTAACTGGTTACATCAATCCAGGACTCGCCGCCGCCGATGATGTCGTTCGTATCGAGCCATTCGCTGTATTCATACATATTGAAATAGTGATAGGCGTAAGCATATTCATAGTAGTTACCACTGGCGCAGTTGTAGCAAGTCTCATAAGAACCATCCTGCAGGAATAATTGATCGTAGCCGTAATATGAGTTATCGATAATGTAATCGTAATCATTTTCAATTGCATGATTGTCGACTGGCTCACTGGATGCAACTGGACCGTTGCTGTACAGGTAGCTGCTGTCCCCATAGGTATCGATTAAATCGTCGGTATCGAACTCGAACCAGCCATTTATGGTTTCACCGGTGGTGTAACCCATGCCATTACCCCAGGTGGAAGAAATCGTGCCTTCGTAATCGATGTGCACCAGGGCGGCATTTGCTGTCATTGACAAGGTAAATGCACCGACAAGTAACCAGGCTGCAATTTTGCTAGATAACTTCATAATATTATCTCCGTGATATGTAAAAACTAAAAATCATTACTAACGCTCAAAAGTTATTGCAATTATCGCGCCATAACAAAAGGTTCAATTAAAACAATTAGTTAAATATTCACGGTGGCAAAGTGTATGCCCACTTACATGGCATTGTGACAAACCATTGACAATGAATGGTTAGGTAGCTCATTTTTGAGATGACGACGAAGAATGAACCCCAAGGTTTCAAATCCACCCAGGTCGTAGTTGTTGACTCTGCTGTTGCGGTTCCTTTCATCACCCGCAACCTGAAAAAAACAGCAAAGGGTCGATAGTATGAATACACAAAAAAAAACCGCCGAGGTCAAATTCCTCGACGGCTTTCGCGGTACGCTTAATTTACAGGGTGTGTGAAAACTACCCTATCAGTAACTCCACCCTGACCACAGTTCGTCCAGA
>JAAELM010000250.1 GCA_024226635.1 Oceanicoccus sp.
CTAATAACTAATAACCGATAACTGATAACTAATAACTGATAACTGATAACTGGTAACTGATAACTGGTAACTGATAACTACTTCTACAATGTCATGTTTACATAAAATCAAAATCATGGTATTAATTAACAGTATGCACAAAATGACAAAACTGTTACTGAGATAGCCCGTTGGGGGCTGCCCTTAGCAGAAATCGAAAATTTAGGTGAACGTCTGTCGGAATTCTGGCAAGATTTTCGGCCATATGTCCAAACCCAGACGCATGACACCAGTGAATACGGATTAAGCTACCTTGGCGGCTTATTACGGATGAAAACCAAGCGAAATATGGCCAATATTGGTCGCAACACAGCGGTTAAGCCTCAAAATATGCATCATTTTATGAGCAACTCACCCTGGTCTGGACCTAACTTGATTGCCGCCATCCAAGACAAAGTGAGCAATCGAGCCGAATTTGAAGCAGCGATGCTAATTGTCGATGAAAGCGCTGATGAAAAAGGAGGTGAGTGGAGCGCTGGTGCCGGACGACAACATAATGGCCGGTTGGGCAAGATAGAAATGAGCCAGGTGGGAGTATTCTTGTCCTTGGCGACCCCGACTGCTAATACCTGGATTGACGGTGAATTATTCATACCCGAAGCCTGGTTTGAGCCGGAGGCCGCTGACCGTCGGCAGAAAGCGGAGATACCGCCAGAACGTACTTTTCAAACCAAACCAGAACTGGTCTGGCCGATGATCCAGCGGGTGTGGGATAAGGGCCTACCTTTCCAAGCTGTGGCCATGGATACGCTCTATGGTCGCAGTCGCAAGCTGCGGGCACAACTCGATGAAGCTGGCATCGAGTACTATGCCGATGTGCCAGCCGATACCCAAGTCTATCTGTGTCAACCGCACTTGGTCTATCCCAAAACCAAAAGGGGAAAACGCTCAAAACGACCCAAAATCGCCACCAGACCTTATGAAGTTCGGGCTTTGTGTGACTCTCAACACCTCCGTTGGCAGCAAATCACCCTCCGGCCCAGCGAACGGGGGGTATTGACTGCTGAGTTTACCTGCCTCCCAGTCTGGACACTCTATAACCAGACTGTTCGCCGAGAATGGTTGCTGATCCGGCTGGATGAAAAGCGGATTACCTATACCTTAAGCAATGCCGCCTGGAATACTCCTTTGACCACTCTGGCCTGGCGCAAATCACATCGCTACTTCATCGAACGTAGCAACCAAGATGCCAAGTCAGAACTTGGCTGGGATGAATTTCAGGCCATCAAATATCGAGCTTGGCAACATCAACTGGCTTTGACCATCCTGGCTAGTTGGTTTATTACTGAAACACAATTAGACTGGGCTGTTCGCTATCAACACGACCCACATTTGCTGGCCCAATATGAGATTGATGTCTTACCAGTTTTATCTGTAGCCAATATTCGTGAATTGTTGCGGGCGGCCATGCCGTTGCCTCAACTTTCGCCTATTGAGGCCGCTTTGTTGGTAATTGAACATCTCGATAATCGTATTCGTTCCCGTAAATCCAGATTGCGTAATGGCCCCAGTCCCTAACATGACATTGTAGAACTACTCAGCCTGCCCCTCTCGTTACCACGCTTCGGCGTGGTGCCACGCTTCGGCGTGGTAACGCATGTCGAGACGCTCTGCGCCGGCCTACGCGGGGGACGCAGAGCGTCCGGGTAGGCGTTCCAA
>JAAELM010000251.1 GCA_024226635.1 Oceanicoccus sp.
AATGACCTTTTTGAAGAGGCCAGTGGGGTGATGAGATGTGGAAATAACGTTTCGATTCCTCTCGTTTGGGAGCGTAACGTTGCAAAACAGGCATTTGCAGATGGATCACAATTTTGGGGGCAGTTTAAAAATTGTAAAAAGGAAGGTTTTGGAACGTTGATTTACTCTAATGGAGATTCCTGGAGAGGAGAATTTAGAGATGGAAAAAGGCAGGGGTTGGGTACTATGGTTTGCGGGGATGGATCTTCTGTTGATTTGCAGCTAAATCTGATCCACGGTTTGCACTGAATTTTGATCCACCATGTTAGTTAGATTAATGCCACTTTTTGGCTTTGATTGCTAGTTATTCTTCCCCCTGGTTCGTTGTGCTGATTGTTTAAAACGGTAGCTGTCGTTACCGGTTTCGATGATATGGCAGTGATGCGTTAGTCTGTCCAGCAAGGCGGTAGTCATCTTTGCATCGCCAAACACTTTAGACCATTCCGTGAAGTTGAGGTTGGTTGTAATAATGATGCTGGTGCGTTCGTAGAGTTTGCTTAGCAGATGGAACAACAAGGTGCCTCCTGCCTGGCTAAAGGGTACATAGCCTAGTTCGTCGAGGATAATGATATCGACAGAAGCAAGCCGGTTGGCTGTTCGTCCCACATGACCTTGTAACTTCTCCTGCTCTAACTGATTAACCAGCTCGATGGTAGACAGGAAGCGCACTCTGAGGTGATGATGTTGAATCGCCTGCACACCGATTGCGGTAGCCAGATGGGTTTTACCGGTGCCAGGCCCGCCGACCAGAACGATATTCTGACAGTCCTGTACGAACTCGCAGCGGTGTAATCCTTTAACCAGCGTGGCATCCACGGTACTTTCGGTAAAATCGAAGCCATATAAATCCCGGTAGGCGGGGAACCTGGCCGTTTTCATTTGATACGCGATGGAGCGTACTTCCCGGTCGGAGACTTCGGCTTTGAGTAAGGTGGTGAGTATGGGCAGCGCCTGCTGATAAGCGGGTGAGTTCTGCGCCGATAGCTCCTGTATACTCTGCATCATGCCATGGAGCTTGAGCGTTTTCAGGGTATGGATTAAGGCTTCAATGTGCATACTTGGACCCTCTCAACTGTTCATAACGGGCAGTATCGATGGTGGGCTCGACGGTTAATTTCAGTCGGTTGTCCAGTGGTACTGGCTCCGGTGTTTGCGGTTGGAGTAACCGGTTCAGGCAGTTAATAATATGCGGCTTGGATGTGAGCCCGGCTTTAAGCGATTCGGTGATGGCTTGTTCAACCAGTGCCTCATCGTGATGCAGCACCAGTGACAGGATATCAACCATGTCACGGTCACCACCGCTGCGCTTTAGCCATTGTGACTGTAACTGACTGAAGGCATCCGGCAGAGTTTCGAACGGTGCGCCATTGCGTAATGCACCGGGTTTACGTTGGGCGACAAGCAGGTAATGTTTCCAGTCATACACCGTTTGCCCTGGATGATTATGGTCACGACTAAATACCCGGTTGTGCTCTGCAACCTGTTTACCTTCAGCAATACACACCAGTTTGGCAGGATACACATGCAAACTGATTAAGCGATTAGCATAGCTGGCCGGTACACTGTATTTGTTACGCTCGAACATCACCAGACAGGTTGATGAGACTCGCTTAGTATGTTCGATGAAGCCATCGAACGGTGCCGTAATCGCCATCAGGTGTGATTGTTCCGACTGCCAGATTTGTTCAACAGTTTGTTTAGCGTATTCCGGGTGAAGCTGGTTTTGCCACTGCTGCCGGCAAGCATCTTCTAACCACGCATTCAGTGCATCGAGCGAGTCAAACCTGGGCAGGCTATTCCACAGTGCATTGCGGCTGTCCTGGACATTCTTCTCGACCTGGCCTTTTTCCCATCCCGCCGCCGGATTACAGAACTCTAGTTCAAAGAGGTAATGACTTGCCATCGCCTGGAAGCGTTTGTTGATAGTGCGAAGCTTACCTTTACCGACCTTATCTACCGCCGTTTTCATGTTGTCGTAAATGCCACGCTCCGGCACGCCTTTAAACACCCTAAAGGCATGCGCATGAGCATCAAACAGCATTTCATGGGTCTGCGTCCAATAGGCCCGCAAGTAAAACGCCCGGCTGTAGCTCAGTTTAAAATGCGCCACCTGTAGCTTCACTTTACGACTTCCCACCCATGCCCAGTTTTCGCCCCAGTCGAACTGAAAGGCCTCACCCGGCTCAAACTTTAACGGTACATAGGCCTGTCTATTCGTCAGGAACTTTTGTTCTTCCCGCCACAACCTGACAAATGCCGCCACCCGGTCATACGAACCACTAAAGCCCAGCGAGACTAACTCCCGATGCAGCAGCTTTACCGATTTGCGTTGCTTGCGCGGTTTCTTTGATTCCTTACGAAGCCAGTCACACAACAACTGGTCGTACTCATCCAGTTTCTTAGGAGTCTGCCGCTTGGGGTAACTGGGCTCAACAATTTGGCTGTTGAGGTATTTACGAAGGGTATTTCTGGATAAGCCAGTTCGTCTGGCAATTTCCCGCTGTGACAGTCCATCTCTGAAATGCCAGCGCCTGATCACACTTAATAATGCCACGTCTATCACTCCGTTTTCTCCTGCCAGAAGATCCGCAGGAGTCATTAAAGGAGTGGATCACTTTTCGATGCAAATTATGGGGTAAAGTGGATCAGTTTTGGGTGCAATTCAACAAAGAAAGGCAATGAATGGCACTTCGGGATGAAAGCCCATATTGGTGTGGA